>NZ_CALMAT010000177.1 GCF_937859865.1 uncultured Mucilaginibacter sp. | reverse complement strand
CATACTTCTTTTACCGCCTAAAAATCAGTATCAGCCTTTAGCGATCACAAACTTTCTGCTGTTTTTACCCCTCCTTTTTTGCCCGGTAACCTATTGGCGTTCGCGGTGTTTCTTCCTTTTCGATAAATTTACTAAGGTAAGTAAAAAGCAATTCTATCTTTTCGTCGTGTTTCATCATTTGTTTTTCTACCTGTTCTACCCGCAGAAAAATATCTTTATGGGCAAGCAGCATTTCCCGTATTCGTGTGTAAATTCGTATAATTTGTATGTTTACGTGTATAGCACGTTCACTGTTTAAGATGCAGGACAACATCGTTACACCTTGTTCTGTAAAACAAAACGGCATATAGCGAAGGCCTTGCCTGTCTTCTTTGGAGGTCACATTTTGTGACCTCCAGTTTTCGAATTCCTCTTTGTCCATCTCAAACATAAAGTCTTCCGGAAAGCGTAGCATGTTTCGCCTTACGGCTTGTTTCAACACTTTTGTTGCTACGCCGTATAACTCGGCAAGGTCTCTATCTACCATCACTTTTTGATCCCGAACCATATAAATCTTGTTCATCAATACTTCATCAGGTATCGTTGTAGCCAGTTGTTTTCCCATCCTTGCAGCTTTGTTTTTTCTTGTTTAATATAGAATTTTACTTTATAAAAGAAGCATCTCATTTAACAAGCCATACTTCTTTTACCACCTAAAATTCAGCCTCAACCTTTAGTAATCACAAACTTTTTGCTGTAGTTTTTTGATCCGATCCTGATCCGTAAAATGTAATTGCCACTGGCCATATTGCTGGTGTTGATGCTGGAATTATACCTGCCAAAAACAGTAATGGCACTGTTGTTCTGGTACATCAACTGGCCGATGCTGTTCCAAACCGAATATTGCAGGTCGCCTTTTTGGTACAGCTCGAAACTTAAATTCAACACATTGTTGGTTGGAACGGGATAAATGACGAGGTTGATATCCGTAAGCGGACTTTCGCCGGCAGGCAGCGCAAAATTAAAATCTGCCGAAGGCGAAATACAACCTGCCGAAGTGGTTACATCAACCCGGTAAGTGCCCGCAACTTTTGGCTGATACGTTTGGTTGGTTGCGCCTTGTATCAACGTATTGTTTAAATACCATTGGTTGCCATTGGCGAAATTGGAAGTTAAAGTGGCAGCATTTTGGGTGATTTGTGGTTTGGTAACCGGCACAGCAACACGTGCAGCAGCGGCACAACCAGCACTTTTCACGGTCAGATCGTAAAAATAATAGTAATAAGCCTGGGGCGTGGTGGAAGCGTTTGTTCCGGTAAGCGAGAAGAAATTGCCGATGGTAAACGGATAACCGGTAACGCCGCCGTTGTTGCGGTAAATGGTGGCGTTATCCGCATAACTGATGTTAATGGTGTAGCTTCCGGCGGCAGGTAACAGTAAATTAAGCTGGTAAACACGGCCAACGTCGGTTGGGTCATCTACTTGTGCACCGGTTTGCGGATTGCTGCGCGTAGCAGCCACATTTAAGGTAACGCTGGAAACGGTTTGCCCGGAAGTATTGGTCGCCGTAAAAGTAATCATGCCCGGATAACCAATGTACAGCCTGGCACTTTGCAAAATAACGGGAACGGTAGTGGTGATGTTCATCCCAGGACCAAACTGGTTGTAGCCGCCAGCCGAAAAAACATTTTTAGTTGCCGGGCCAACTTTCCCTGTCAAATCGTTTAAACTGGCATAATAAGTATTATTGATTGGAGCCTGGCTTGTATTAACAGAAGGACCGCTGGCAAAAGGCAAAGCATCGGCAGCATTGGCATACCAAAAAACAGTTCCATCGCCATTGCCAGTCAGCAAATACGAATTGGTATTGGCACAATTTACAGCCAGTAAATTATTCAAAACCGGTGCCGTATTGATGGTTGCTGTTTCTGCTGACTGGTTATTACTGCTTTGTGTATCGCCGGCTAAATTTGTTGTAGCCACAATTTGATAAGCAGTGCCAGCCTGGGCATTGAAAGTGGTATTTAAAGTAAAATCCTGTTCTTGTGAAGGTAAAATTGTACCGGTAAAAGTTTCGTTGATGGTAGTAACCGATCCGTTTGCGTTGGTGATATTTACCGTAACCGGCACATTGCTTATCGTTGCACTGCCGTAATTATGTAAGCGGATGCTGATTTGTTCCGCATTGTTGCTGCAAGTGCCGGAAACACTTGGACTTAAAATACTGGCTACACCCGCATCTTTCGTACTTCGAACAAAATTAACACGGTAATCCTGGGTTTCGCCTTTGGCATAAGTTCCGCAGGCGGTAACGGCATTGGGGTCGGAAGTTTCAGTTTCTACAATCCGCATCAAACTGTAGGTATCAGGCGTTACCGAAACCGGCACCAAAATATTGCCGGTAAAAGAAGCATTGCCGTTGGTAATGGGCGAAGTAGCAACCAGTTCTCCGGCATCGTCAAAATCGCCATCGGCATTCCAGTCAATAAAAACTTTAGCGATCTTGTTAAAATTTCCACCGCAAGTTCCCAAAGTTACATTGAAAGGAAAGGTTGCGCCCTGCTCCAGCGTAGCGGTCAAACCGGTGTTATCGGTATAAGAAGTGCAACCGGCAGCAGCCGTATAATTGATGCCTGCAAACTGCACCTGGTTAATTTTAGAATCGGCTGTTGAATTGGCCGCAGAAGCACAATAAACCTTGCCGCCAACGCCGGTTATAATCAGCGAATAAGCTTGCAGGCCACGGCTCAACGTTCCTTTGTGGTTTACGGTGATGGTATAACTTTTTCCCGGAACCGTGTTGGCAATATAAACTTGTTCGATATTATCGCGGCTATTATCGCCGGTAGTTGCAGCCGTTGCCGGATTGGCCGGATCTAAAACCCAGGGCTTAAAAAGAGTAGTATTTTGATTTATGCGGATGTCTAAATCGTTTACCAATTTGATCGCCGGGTCATCCACTACGCCTGTTGGTCCGACGGTAGCTTCCGGGTCTGTCCAGGAAATGGTGGCAACCAACGGGCCATTTCCGGAAGAAACCACATTAAAAGTTTGTGTTTGCCCTTGCGCCAAGCTGTTTTCGCTGATGATGCTTTTCGTTCCGTTATCCGTAATTGCCTGCGCGGCTTTGGCCATGTTGAGCAAGCCCCAACCGTAAATATAATCCGGGCCGATATTTCCGGCATCAAAAGCAGTATGGCAAACCAAGCCTTTTAAAGTAGCGGCACGCAAAAAACTGCCTGAGCTTTTTTGCGCATAATATTCCTGCAAAAGAAAAACTGAACCGGCAACATTGGGCGAAGCCATGGAAGTGCCGGACAAAGCTTCGTAAGCATCGGGTGCTGTATAACCGGTTGAAGTTACGTTAACGCCATCGCCGCAAATATCCGGTTTGATGCGGCCGTCGTCCGTTGGCCCCCAGCTACTGAAATAAGCAATGGAAATATCCGAAGAAGAAGCTGGGCCAAAAGGCAAAGGGTTTATCGCGCCTACTGCCAGTACATTTTTGGCTAATGAAGGTGCATCCATAATATCATAACCATCGTTACTGCTCAGGCTGGCCGGCCTGGCACCTTTGTTTACAATGGTTTGATCAGTGCGGCTTTGGTAACCATAATAAGTTGCACCAACAGCCGGGCCGGTTTCGCCGCGGGCATTTCCGGCAGCTACCGTGATCAGGTAATAAGGCGCGTTGTAAGCAATCCGGTCAAAACTTTGTGCATAAGCACTATAATAACCAAACTTATAATCCTTGTTATCGCCGGGCAAACCGTACCATTCCCACCGGTTTGGTGTTACACTGGTATTATAACTCCAACCGGTAACGATACCATAGGAGTGGTTGGAAACCAACAAATTAACGGCAGCAGCGGCCATTTCCGAAGCATCATTGTTAAAATCGTAAGCAATTAATCCGTTTGCGCCAAAAGCCATTCCTCTTGCCGGTGCATAAACACCTTTGGCAATCAGCGTTCCGGCTACGTGCGTGCTGTGCTCGCTTACCGTTGCGGAGTTATCTAACATGGTTACCGTTTTTCCAACGAACTCCTGGTGATTGGGGTAGATTTTCCCTTCGTCCCAAATACCTAATTTACTGCCCATAAAAGCACTGGAACCGGAAAGGTTTAAGCCAAGCGAACCGCCGGAATAAACGGCTGTAGTTTGCGTGGTTGCCGCGGCAATAATGTTGTTGTTGGTTTGCAGGTAAATGGGAAAACCCAAAGCATCCACGCCTTGTAATGATACAATCCTGCCATCTTTTTGCCTGCGTAAAACCGGCCAGCCTTTTACTTTGGCCAAAGCAAAAGCTTTGGTGCGGTTGCTTTCAAAATCAGTTTTTAAGCGGCCCGAAAAACTAATCAGCTCTTTCCTTTTGTCTTCGCCCACGAACTGCGCAAAGCCCGGAAGTGCTTTTAAAGTGATAAAGAAGAATATAAAGCAGGTAAAATTTTTGATCATAAAAGAAGTATATCTAAATTAACAAGGCTGGTAGGCTTATCTGTTATTGAAGCGTTTAAGATAATACATTACTTTTATGTTATGAGAAGTTTTTTATCTATAATCCTATTTTTATTGGTGCCTATCCTTCAATCCAAACCTATAAAAAAACCGAAGCAGGGCATTTACGGCTATGTGTTGTTAAAGCAGGGCAACCAAATGCCAGGCCCTGGCCGTGCGCCATCCGTTCCACAGCCTGTAAAACGCGAAATTGCCATCTACAACCTCACCAATGTAAATGAAGTAAAAAGCAACGGCGCTTATTTTACCGGCATAAAAACAGTATGCGTGGCCAAAACCAGCAGCAACGCAAAAGGTTATTTTGAGGTAGCTTTGCCAGCCGGTCAGTATTCAGTTTTTGTGGTGGAGAAGGCAGGTTTGTACGCCAATAGTTTCAACGGAAAAGGCAGCATCAATGCGGTTGAAGTTTTGCCGGATAGTTTGGTTTGCAGGGATATTTACCTCAGCAATAAAGCAGCTTTTTAATGAAGCTTTACCGAATGCTTTTTTTATCCTGCCCAATATCAGTGGTTTTAGTAATTTAGGATTTTACTAAAATACAGAAGCCATGCACCAGCAAATTGAAAACGTAAAGAACACCAGAACTTTTTTGCTTACACTTATTGAAGATTTAAGCACCGAACAGTTAAACCAAATACCCGAAGGCTTTAACAATAACATCATCTGGAACTTGGCGCACCTAGTTGCCGTGCAACAAGCAATTTGCTACAAACGTTCTGGTTTGCAGCCTATTGTGCAGGACAAATATGTTACACCTTATTTGCCCGGCACCAAACCAGAAGGTTTTATGGATACCAGCGAAGTAGAAATCATCAAAACATTAATGCTTTCCTCTTTAAACGAGTTTGAAAGCGATTACAAAAAAAGCTTTTTTACCACTTATACACCCGTTGTTACGCGTTACGGCGTTGCTTTAGATAATATTGATGATGCGATCAATTTTTTGCCTTTTCATGAAGGTTTCCACATTGGGACGGTTTTGGCTTTGAAAAAGTTGGTGAAGTTGTAAGAACATTTCCGCTTTTATTGCCTTCCATAAACAAAAATACTTCCGCCGTCGTTTGCAAAACAACCGGAAGCAAGAGATAATTCATTGCCTGCTATTTTTATAAACGTTTTCGTGGGATCATCTTTTCCATCAAAAACAATCCTGCTTTTATACTCCTTGTTTGATAATACTAAACAAACGTTTGTTTCGACAGAAGTATCCGGGATTAAGGTGTAAACGCCGCTTTTTGAAAGAACATTATCTTTATAAATTTCATATTTTGAAGCAGTAAATTTTAAGAGATTGCCATTTCCTTTAGGAGAAGTAGAACCAGGAATTGAACCAGTCCGATATTGTTTCAATTCCCAAGTCCCGATAATTGATTTTGAATAATTACTGTCCTTTTTACATGAAGCAAAAAACATCAGCATAACACAAACACTGCTTAAACAAATTAATTTTTTCATTTTGGTATAATTGGTACGTTAATACAACCATTACGCAGCATTTGCAACTAACGCTACAAAGTTGAAATTTTTATTTGGCAACAACTACTTTTTATCTAGAGCTGTTTTTTTAATAATTTTTTCTAATCCCTGTAGCGTTTCCACAACAACCAGCGTAATGTTTAATATTGATGTTAAAAAGATCATTATTTAAACAAAAAACATTAGTTCCAACGAGGAATGAAGAACTGATACATGCCAAAACATCCGGCCATTGCCGAACAAGAGCTGGTTCGGCAATGTAAACGCGGCCATTTAAAATACCAGGAATTGCTGTACAAACAGTTTTATGGCTACGCCATGGGCATTGGTTTGCGCTATTCGGCCAATCGGGACGATGCGCTGGAAGCAGTAAACGATGTATTTATCAAAGTATTTAATTCGATAAAAAGCTTTGACGAAAAACTGCCGTTTAAACCCTGGCTACGCAGAGTTATTGTAAATACAGTTATTGACCAGCGCAGAAAAAACATTAAAAATTTAGCGGAAGCCGGTTTGGATGAAGCTGCTTTTGCAGCCACGCCGGCATTGGTTGTATCAAAATTAAATGCAGACGATATTGTAATGTTGATGCAAACGCTGCCCGAAATGAACCGTATGGTTTTTAATTTATACGAAGTGGATGGCTACAATCATGAAGAAATTAGTTTGATGTTGGGGATTGCGGCCAGTTCGTCGCGGGTGTATTTAGGCCGGGCAAAAGAGCGCTTACGAAAACTGATCCTTCAGCAAGAAGAAAAAAGATAATGGAAAAAGAAAATTTTGACGAGGAGTTAAAAAACCGGATCAAACAAATTTTTGAGGAATACGACGACGGAACGGCCAATGAAGGCTGGAACCGTTTGCGGGAAAAGTTTCCTGAAAAGAACCGCCGCGATTATTTTTTTTGGTGGATTGCATCTGTTGCGGCTTTGCTTTTAGGTATTTTGTTGTTTTGGTTTTCATCATCTAACATTGCAAACACGGATTTGAAAATAGTAAAACAACAACCAAAAAAAGTTGGTTTAAAGTTGCAACATACGGATTCTGTTTATAAAAACTTAACTTCTAACCAAAAGCTTTCCTTAACAAAAATACGTCCCGATACTAAAGCAACCTCATCAGCCAACACCAAAAAAACACCGGTAAAAACAGTATCGCCAATAATTGCAAATCGTTTATCAATTCAATCTCAAGTTCAACCACAAAAAACCGAACAAGCAAAAACCGAAACGAAAAACCAAGTAAAAACAGAAACAGACCTTCCAACGAATACTGTTTTTACCGGTATAAAAAAAGCTTCGGTTGCAGATAGCGCAGCAAAAAAAACCAAGGTTGATGTAGCAAGTTTAGCAGCTTTTTCTTCAAAACATCAACAAGAAATTATTGCTCAAAAAGCTTCAATTAGTCCGGCAGCTTCCATAGATTCTTCCCAAAAAAAACCGCAGCAAATTATTGCAAAAACAACAAATCCTGTCAACAAATCGGTTATTGTAAAAAAAGCAGAAACGGTTAAAAAGCTTTCCGGTAAACCCTCAAAATTTGGTTTTGGTTTATTTGTCGGCGTACATTTAAATTATGCAAAAGGCAGCAATAACCAATTGGGTTTAGGCGCAGGGGTTTTTACGGATTTCCGCGTAGCAAAAAACTTCAAGTTATCTACCGGTTTAGGTTTGTTGCAGAATAATTTGAGTTACAGCCAGGGTGTTCCGGTAAATAGTCAACTGGCAGCAAATTCTTATTCAGCAATTGCTGCGCAACCTGTTCCGGTTACCTCAAGCGTTCAAACTTCCAGTTTAAAAAGTATGGATGCCAGTTTGCTGGCTTTGGATATCCCGGTTAATTTAATTTACACATTTTTGCCCGGTAAAAACAGTATTTCGGTTTCGGCCGGATTAAGTTCCAATACTTTTGCCCGGGAAGTTTACAATTATCATTATGCTGTTTTTACCGCTGCAAATACTGGCCTTGCTGCTGCCGGTACAAGTATGCAAGTTTTGCAAGACCGCAAAAACTTTAGCCATTTTAATTTTGCCAAAACGCTGAATTTAGCTGCCGGATTTACTTATCCTCTTGGCAAAAAGCAATTGCAAATTGAACCTTTTTTAAAATATCCTTTAGGCGGATTGGGTTCGCAGCAATTAAAGTTTGGTTCGGCTGGTATTAACTTGAAAATGAATTTACAATCTTTTAAAAAGTAACGGCAATGCTTCTTTTACACCTATAAAAACAGCATCAACTTAAATACTTCCCCACAATCGGCATCCTCCTGCCCATACCAAAAGCTTTGGCCGAAACCCGTAAAATGGGCGGCGTTTGGTAACGTTTGTGTTCTGAAATATTGACCAAGCGGATCACTTTTCGCACCACCGCTTCCTCAAAACCGGCAGCAATAATACTGATTGATGATTTCCGGAATTCGATGTATTCTTTTAAAATTCGGTCGAGAATATCGTAATCCGGCAACGAATCCGAATCTTTTTGTCCAGGCCGAAGTTCTGCGGAAGGTGGTTTTGTAATGGAGTTTTGCGGGATGATTTCCTGTTCTCGGTTGATGTGATTGGCCAGTTCGTAAACCTGCGTTTTGTACACATCGCCTAAAACTGAAATTCCGCCGCACATATCGCCATACAAAGTTCCGTAACCTACGGCGGCTTCACTTTTGTTAGATGTGTTGAGCAAGATGTAACCAAACTTGTTGCACATCGCCATTAAAATAACAGCACGGCTGCGCGACTGGATATTTTCCTCCGCAATGTTAAAAGGCAAACCGGTAAATTGTGGTTCTAAAGCATGTTCAAAAGCATTTGTAATTTCTTTAATGGCAACAGTTTGGCTCATGCAGCCCAGATTTTTCACCAAATCTTCGGCATCTTTAATGGAATGATCGGAAGAAAAAGCGGAAGGCAGCAAAACCGCCATCACGTTTTCGGCACCTAAAGCTTCGCAAGCCAAAACACAAACCAAAGCCGAATCTATCCCGCCGGAAAGGCCCAACGTTGCTTTGGTAAAACCCGATTTTTTAAAATAATCACGGATGCCCAAAATCAAAGCCTGATGGATTTGCTCAATCTTGCTCATCCGCGAAACATCCGGCGTTAACGGTTTTTCGCCTTTGATAGATACTTCTTTTATGCCTATTTTTTCGATGTTGTAATAAGCGATCTGCTCTTTAAAGTAATCTAACTCGTCAATAATTTGTCCGTTGGAATCATAAACCATTGATCCGCCGTCAAAAATCAGTTCGGTTTGCGCACCAACATGGTTTACATAAAGCAGCGGCAAAGCGTACTTTTTGGCATTGTAGCTTAAAACCTTCATCCGCTCCTGGTCGTGCCCAACGGCAAAAGGCGAAGCGGCAATGTTGATCATCAAATCAGGTTCCTGCCCGATCAACACATCCATCGGCCGCGTTCGGTAAAGCGGGTCGTCAATGTTGTTCCACAAGTCTTCGCAAATGGTCAATGCAATTTTTTGGCCTTTGTATTCAATACATTGAAATTCTGTTGCCGGTTCAAAGTATCGGTATTCATCAAACACATCGTAATTGGGCAGCAGTGCTTTGTTGACTACTGCTTTTACCGTACCATTTTCGATGAAGTAAGCGGAGTTGTACAAATCTTTTCCTTCGGGCGTAGCATTGATGGTTGGCAAACCGATGATGCAGGCAATGCCGTGGCAAGCTGCTGCAATTTGCTTGGCTGAACCATCGCACAAAGCAATAAACTCGGTAAACTCTAAAAAATCTCGTGCCGGATAACCGCTGATGCACAATTCGGCAAAAACCACTAAATCTGCACTGTTTTGCTGTGCTTCTTTTATGGCATCAATTATTTTATTGGTGTTGGCCTCAAAATTCCCAACATGATAATTAAGCTGTGCTAATGCGATCTTCATATTAAAAAGGTATCTGTAAAGGCAATATTAGCGTTTAACAGATTAAAATTTTATTTTCGTTTGATATGAACCAAACTGTTTCCCAAATCCTGAAAAAACAAAGCTATTTAATTTTTCTGATTTGTGTTTTCCTTGCCTCTTGCAAAAGAAAAGATAAAATTGATGTCAGCGGCATTAACCTCAACGTAAAAATAGAACGCTTTGACCACGATTTTGATGGTTTCAAAAACAGCAATTATCCAACCAAAGCCAACCAATTGTACCGGCATTACGGCGATTTTTATGTTGATTTTATTGAACGGATTTTAAGTGCCGGAAGCGTAAAAGATACGGCTTATTTTGCAAACCTCAGAAAAGTTTTTGCCGCGAGGTCTTACACGGATTTGAAGCACGAAGTGGATTCTGTTTACCCAAATCTGGACAAGCAGGAAGCCGAATTGACGGACGCTTTTAAGCACATCAAATACTATTACCCACAAAAAAACCTGCCGTATGTTTACGCTTATTTCTCTGGTTTCCAAGCACAAAACTCCATCGGCAACCATTATATTGGTATTGGTTTAGACCTTTTTCTTGGTGCCAATTCTAAGTTTTATCCGGCTTTGATCGAAACTTTTCCGCATTATATTTCGCGCCGTTTTACGCCTGATAACATGGTGCCGCGGGTTGTAGAAAGTTTGGCGCGTGAAGAAATGTTTGAGGAGCAAACGGAGGACGACAAATCGTTGCTTTCGCGGATGGTTTACAACGGAAAAATCATGTACTTTATGGACCAGGTTTTGCCCGAAGTTCCTGATTCCACTAAAATTGGTTATACCGATGTACAGTTGAAATGGTGTAACGAAAACCAGGCAAACATTTGGGGCTATTTTTTAGAAGACAACCTGATTTATGAAACGGATTATCAGAAAATACAAAAGTATTTAACCGAAGCGCCATTTACGCCGGGCTTGGGCGACCATAACAATTCAGCACCAAAACTGGCTGTTTGGACAGGCTGGCAGATTGTAAAGCAATATATGGACAAAAACCCGAAAGTTACTTTGCAGCAATTGATGACAGACCGGGACGAACAGAAAATCCTGAACCAATCTAAATACCACCCAAAATAAGTTTTACCGATTTTTATGCGGTAAAAGAAGTATCATTTTAAAATGGCAAAAACACTGCGCAGGCAAATGGCAATTGCGGCTATAAAAAATATATTGGCAACAATTGTGTAGAAGACAGTATCACCTAAAAAGCGAAAATACACACCAAAAATTCCGATAAAGATACTGATTGTCAGCATGATATAGTTCCGGGTATCGTTGGCAGAAGCAGATTTGTTCATGTTTTAATAATTTGCTTTCAAAAGTAAGCATTTTGCCGAAAGCGAAAAACAGAAAGATGGTTTTTGTAAAATTAAAGCTGCCTTCACCAAAAATATGCTGGTAAAATAAGCATCAACAAAAAACCCGACCAAAGCCGGGTTTTTTAAGTTTATAATCGGAAAGGTTTTATCCGTTAGATAATGCCGCTGCACCACTAACAATTTCGGTCAGTTCGGTTGTGATAGCTGCCTGGCGCGCCTGATTGTACGAAAGTTTTAAAGCTTTCAGCAGATCGCCTGCATTTTCTGTGGCTTTGTCCATCGCCGTCATCCGTGCGCCGTGTTCAGAAGCGTGCGAATCCAAAACGGCTTTGTACAACTGTACTTTGATGTTTTTCGGGATTAATTCTTCTACAATTTCTTCCTGCGAAGGTTCCAGAATATAATCTACCTGTGCTGTTTTTACCGCCTCTTTTTTAGAAGGTTTTGCAACCGGTAGTAATTGCTCGGTAACAATGTATTGCACGGCAGCGTTACGGAAATGGTTGTAAATCAATTCCACACGGTCATAATCGCCATTAACGAACCCTTGCATAATGGCTTCGGTAACCAACGAAACGTTATCAAAGTTCAGCTCGGTAAACAGTTCGTTGTTGTTGCCGATAACGTTGTATTTGCGGCGTTCGTAATACTCCTGGGCTTTTCTTCCGATGGCAACCACAGAAACATTTTTCGCCCGTAACTGCTCCGTATATTTTTCGGCAATCAGGTTATTGGCAGCTTTGATGACGTTGGCATTAAAAGCACCGGCCAAGCCGCGGTTGGAAGTAACCACAACAACCAGAACACGGACAGGTTCGCGCACTTGCATGTAAGGCGAAGCTGCATCTTCCAGACTTAACGACAAATTAGCCAAAATTTCGTTCAGTTTCGTTGCATATGGCCGCATTTGCGTAATGGCGTTGGTTGCACGCTTTAGCTTAGCAGCCGAAACCATTTTCATGGCTTTGGTAATTTGCTGGGTAGATGATACGGAGGAAATCCGGTTTCTTACTTCTTTTAAATTGGCCATTTACTCAGTTGTAAGTTGTGAGTTATAAGTTGTAAGTTTTGAACGGACAACAGGAAAACCCACAACAGGAAACTTCTTAATTATAATTTGCAGATAATTCTTTTGCTACGGTTTCTAATACGCTGGTGCTCGAATCATCCAGCTTTCCTGCTTTTAAAGCGGCTAAAACTTCGGGATGGCGAACTTCCAACTGGCTGGTAAATTCAGATTCAAATTCTCGTACACGGTTTACCGGAACGTTACGCATCAGGTTTTTTGTACCCAAATAGATAATTGCTACTTGCTTTTCTACCGGAACCGGTGCAAATTGTGCTTGTTTTAATATTTCCACATTGCGCGAACCTTTATCCAAAACTGTTTTTGTAGCAACATCCAAATCAGAACCAAATTTGGAAAACGCTTCCAGTTCGCGGTATTGTGCCTGGTCTAATTTTAACGTACCGGCCACTTTTTTCATGGATTTGATTTGCGCGTTGCCACCTACACGCGACACCGAAATACCAACATTAATAGCCGGACGAACACCCGCATTAAACAAGTTAGATTCTAAGAAAATTTGGCCATCTGTAATCGAAATTACGTTGGTTGGGATATAAGCAGAAACGTCTCCGGCTTGTGTTTCGATGATTGGCAAAGCCGTTAAAGAACCGCCGCCTCTTACAATACTGCGGATGGATTCAGGCAAATCGTTCATCGCCTGTGCAATAGCATCGTTTGCGTTGATTTTTGCTGCCCGTTCTAATAATCTGGAGTGCAGATAAAACACGTCTCCCGGATAAGCCTCGCGGCCCGGCGGACGACGCAACAGCAAGGAAACTTCGCGGTAAGCTACGGCTTGTTTTGAAAGATCATCATAAATAATCAAAGCAGGACGACCGGTATCGCGGAAAAACTCGCCAATTGCCGCACCTGCAAAAGGTGCAAAAAATTGCATTGGAGCCGGATCAGCAGCAGAAGCGGCAACCACAATACTGTAAGGCATGGCACCGTTTTCTTCCAAAACCCGAACAATATTGGCTACCGTAGAATTTTTTTGACCACAGGCAACATAGATACAATAAACCGGTTTCCCGGCTTCATAAAATTCTTTTTGGTTGATAATCGTATCAATACAAACCGCCGTTTTACCGGTTTGCCGGTCGCCGATAACCAATTCACGCTGTCCGCGGCCAATCGGGATCATCGCATCAATCGCTTTGATTCCGGTTTGCAAAGGCTCGGTTACCGGTTGCCGGTAAATTACACCTGGTGCTTTACGCTCCAACGGCATTTCGTAGGTTGTGCCTGCAATTGGCCCTTTACCATCAATTGGCTGGCCTAAAGTATTTACCACACGGCCTAACATACCATCGCCAACACGGATGGAAGCGATTTTTTTAGTCCTGCGGATCGTGTCGCCTTCTTTCACTTCATCGTAAGCACCCAACAATACCACGCCTACGTTATCTTCTTCCAAGTTCAAAACGATACCTTGTAGGCCGTTTTCAAACTCAACAAGCTCGCCTGATTGCACTTGCGTTAAACCGTAAACACGGGCAATACCATCGCCCACTTGCAACACGGTCCCAACTTCTTCTAACTCTGATTCGGACTTAAAGCCTGCCAACTGCTGGCGCAGGATGGCGGAAACTTCGTCTGGTCTTACATCTACCATTTTTTGAGTTTATTTTAAATCGTTAAATTTTTCAATTTGAAAAGTAGATTTTATCAATATACTTCTTTTACCCTATATTTTTTTGCTTCGGATATTTTCAAAAGCAAAATTGTTTAAACCAGTTCTGCGGCCGTTTTATGTTCAAACTCTTTTTTCAGTTTACTTAATGTGCCGGAAATGCTGGTATCAAACTGACGATCGCCAACAGTCAAAATAAAGCCGCCAATCAAATCCGGGTTTATTTTTTCTTCTAAAAG
>NZ_CALMAT010000176.1 GCF_937859865.1 uncultured Mucilaginibacter sp. | reverse complement strand
GGTAATTGGAGAACTTACGCGGATTAATCATGGAATTTTAGTGTAGTGGAAGTTTTTAGATTATCCAGGAGAAAATTTGCAACCACTTTATCTGGAAAAGGTGCTGCCTTAAAAGGTGCAAGATGGAATTCTGTTGGCGTAGAATTGATTTACACGGCAGCAAACCGATCTTTGGCAATGGCAGAAGTTGCCGTACATTTTACGTTAGCAACTTTACCAGATGATTATGTAATGATGGCCGTTTATGTTCCTGATGATATTTCCATCACTAAACTTGCTATGGCTGACTTACCTCCAAACTGGAACTCATTTCCGCACCCGGCATCAACACAATTTATAGGCGACAAATTTGTAGCCGAAAATAAAAGTTGTATGCTTCAAATCCCATCGGTTGTAACTTTCGGAGATTTTAACTTTTTGATCAATCCAAATCATTTGGATTTTTCTAAAATTAAAATTGTGGAGATTGTTGATTTTCCTTTTGATAAAAGGATATTTGAATGATCGGTAAAATAATGCAACGGTTATTATTAGATGCAAAAGTAATTACAATACTAACACCAGGTGAAGGTGTACCAAAAATGGCCAAGCGAAGTGGGAAAAAGTAAAATATTTTTAACTTTTAACAAAGAAGCACCCAGCTCTAAAGTCAAATGCTTCTTTTACCACCTAAAATTTAGTCTTTAGATATACCTGTTAACCAAATTCTCCAGATACTCCTGTTTACCGCTAATCGTTGCCGGTTCGCCGTTTTCTGCAGCGTAATTGCGTAAATCTTCTAAACTCAATTTGCCTTCTTCAAACGCCTTGCCTTTTCCGCTGTCAAAAGAAGCATAACGTTCCTGGCGGATTTTTTTATAATCTGATTTTTGCAAGATGTTATTTGTCGTAATTAAAGCGCGGGCAAAAATATCCATCCCACCAACGTGTGCATAAAACAAATCAGCTGGATCCGTCGAGTTTCTCCTGATCTTGGCATCAAAGTTAACGCCGCCGTATTTGATGCCGCCGCCTTCCAAGATGATCAGCATGGATTCAGTCAGTTCGTTAATATCGTTCGGGAATTGGTCGGTGTCCCAGCCGTTTTGCATATCGCCGCGGTTGGCATCAATAGAACCCAGCAAACCGGCATCCACGGCAACCTGCAACTCGTGCTGAAAAGTATGGCCGGCCAAAGTAGCGTGGTTCACTTCCAAATTGAGTGAAAAATCGTTCAGTAAATCGTATCGCTGCAAAAAGCCCAAAACGGTGGCCGCATCAAAATCATACTGGTGTTTGGTCGGTTCGGCCGGTTTTGGCTCGATAAAGAAGCTGCCTTTAAAGCCTAGTTTGCGTGCGTAATCTTTTGCTGCATGCAAAAATTTTGCAAAATGCTCCTGCTCGCGTTTCATGTTGGTGTTCAGCAAAGTCATGTAACCTTCGCGGCCTCCCCAAAACGTATAATTTTCTCCACCCAAAGCAATGGTGGCATCCAGTGCCGCTTTCACTTGTGCCGCACCGTGCGCCAAAACATGAAAATCAGGATTGGTGGAAGCACCGTTCATATATCTTCGGTGCGAGAACAAGTTGGCCGTTCCCCACAACAATTTCACGCCGCTTTGTGCTTGTTTTTCTTTGGCGTATGCTACCAGGGTTTGCAAACGGCGTTCGTTTTCGGCGATGTCATTTCCGTAATCTACCACATCCACATCGTGGAAACAGTAGTAAGGCAGGTTCATTTTGGTGAAGAATTCAAACGCCGCGTCCATTTTATCTTTGGCGCGTTCAATCGGATCCGCTTTTTCGTCCCAGGGAAAAATATGTGTGGCGCTGCCAAAAGGGTCGCTGCCATTGCCCACAAAAGAATGCCAGTACGCGCCGGCAAACTTAAAATGTTCTTTCATCGTTTTGCCGGCCACGACGCGGTTCTCGTCGTACCAGCGAAAGGCCAGCGGGTTGTCGGATTCCAAACCTTCAAATTGGATCTGGCCAATGCCTTGAAAAAACTCTTTTTCTCCGGTTACTATTTGTCCCATAGTTTTATAGTTAGTGTTGTTATCGTTTTTAATTTTTATGTTGATTTAAAGATGTTTTATAAAATGGTTGTCCTGCTAATTTTATTGCCATAAAAGAAGCATGTTCTAATGCAGTTGTTTTATTAACAACGCTTTCCATTGCTGGTAAACCGCTTCAAATTCTTGGTTTTTCGGTTCTATGGTTTCAACAGGCCGCATGTTTTTAAAAGCTTCCTGCGGAGAAGCAAAAATCCCCGCACCAATTCCTGCGCCTAATGCTGCGCCCGCACTCCCGTCGTTCTGGTACAGCTCTACCGGTACGCCGGTTGCGTTGACAAAAGCATCGGCAAAAACAGTACTCAAAAACAAATTGGCTTTTCCGGCGCGGATGATATTTGGGCGAATCCCGTTTTCGCGCATAATGTCCAACCCGTAACGAAAAGCACAGGCAATCCCTTCCTGCACGGCCCGAAACAAATGTGCCGGACTGTGGTGGTTTACATCAATTCCAACGATTTGCGCCCCGATTTGCCTGTTGTTCAGCATCCGTTCGGCACCGTTGCCAAAAGGCAAAACCAGCAAACCTTCGCTCCCAACCTTGATTTTATTGGCCTCATCGTTCATCTGCTGATAAGAAATACCGCTGCCAAAAAGGCTTTTTGCCCAACGGTTCATGCTTCCCGTGCCGTTGATGCACAACAAAACACCGGTCCGGGTTTCGGTTTCGGTATAATTAACGTGGGCAAAAGTGTTAACGCGCGATTGCGGATCGTAAACCGGCTGATCGCTCACGCCATAAATTACGCCCGAAGTTCCGGCAGTTGCGGCCACTTCGCCAGGTTTCAAAACGTTTAAAGACAAAGCGTTATTTGGCTGGTCGCCAGCTTTCTAAGCAACCGGAATGCTTTTTTTAAGGCCTAATTTTTGGGCAATTTCCTGC
>NZ_CALMAT010000175.1 GCF_937859865.1 uncultured Mucilaginibacter sp. | reverse complement strand
ATTGTCTTTTTTGTGGTTCCTGCATCGGTATATAGTCAAAATAAAATTTACAGGCCTAAAAGAAGCATTGTAAAATTTTATGATAAAAGTTTAAACAGGGAATTTAAGTTTAACAACCCTTATTTATAACCCGCCGCCTGCAAGTTAAACAACTCGGCGTAGCGGCCGCCTTTGGCCAGCAGTTCTTCGTGGCTGCCGATTTCGGCCATTTCTCCTTTTTCCAACACCAAAATCTGGTCGGCCATGCGCACGGTAGAAAAGCGGTGCGAAATTAAAACGGCAGAGCGGCCTTTGGTCAGTTCGGTAAAACGCTCGAAAACTTCAAATTCTGCACGGGCATCCAAAGCTGAGGTGGGTTCGTCCAGAATCAGTAATTGTGCATCGCGCATGTAAGCACGCGCAATCGCTACTTTTTGCCATTCGCCGCCAGAAAGTTCTACGCCTTCAAAAAAACGTTTGCCCAGCATTTGTTCGTAACCGCCGGGCAAGCGTTGCGCCAGTTCATCGGCCATGCTTTGTTTAGCGGCACTTTTTATGTGTTCGGTGTTTTCTTTTTGGCTGATGTTTCCGGTGGCAATGTTTTGCGAAAACGTCATCTGGTAGCGCAAATAATCCTGAAAGATGATGCCGATGTTGAATCGCAAATCGGCCAGGTCATATTCTTTTAAATCGTGTCCGTCCAGCAAAATCCGTCCTTCCGATGGGTCGTACAAACGCGCTAAAAGTTTTACCAGCGTTGTTTTTCCGGCGCCGTTCTCGCCTACTAAAGCTAACTTTTCGCCGGGATTTAGAGTGAAAGACAAATGCCGGTTTGCCCAGCGTTCGGAATGGATATATCGAAAACCAACATCTTCAAAAGTAAAACCTTGACGGATTGGGTTTGGAAACGGGCGCGGGTTTTTAGCCGGATGAATTTTAGGCTGGATTTCAAAAAACTCAAAAAAATCGCGCAGGTAAATGGCACCTTGCGAAACGGTGGTAAAACGCGTGAGAATACTTTCCAGCAGAGAACGCAACTGCCGGAAAGAACCGGCCAAAAAAGTGAGTTCGCCCAGAGAAATGCTGCCGGTTATCGTTCGCGCAATGATAAAAACATAAGCGCTGTAATAACCGATGCTGCCCAACATGGCAAACAGCGTTCCCCAAACCGAACGCTGAACGACGATGCTTCGGTTATCCTTGTAAAACTTGTCCGACAGTTGCTTAAACCGCTCGATGATAAAAGCCGACAAATCAAAAATCTTGACTTCTTTGGCTGTTTCATCGCTTGCGCCGAGATAACGCAAATAATCCAGTTCGCGGCGTTGCGGTGTTTGGCTTCGGGTTAATGCGTAAGTTTGATCGTTAAAGTAAGATTCGCCCAAAAACGCAGGCAAAATTGCGACTAATAAAAGCAGGATCAGCCAGGGGTTAAACGCCATTAATCCAACGGCCAGAAAGCCCATCGTAATCAAATCCTGCACCTGGCTCATCACCTGCGAAAGCAAAACCGTGCGGCCAACGGTTTGCTGCCGTGCGCGTTCCAGTTTATCGTAAAAAACGGCATCTTCAAACTGGTCCAAATCCAAAATAGCCGCATGGTTCATGATTTTGACCGAAGTATGGTTGGAGAACAAATCGCCCAGCAAACTATCCATCAACGTAATGGCGCGGCTTAAACTATCGGTCAAAATGGCCAAACCAAATTCCAGCGCAACTAACTTCCACAAATAAGTATGCGGCAATCCGCCTTTTGCATGGCTTAATAAAACTACCTGATCAATGATGAGCTTGCCCACATACAAAATCAGCAGCGGCAAAGCCGACCGCACAAACCGCAGGAGGATATTGGCCAGAGCCATTTTCGGGCTTACTTGCCACACCAGTTTAAAAAATTGCGGCAGGTTGCGCAGTGCGGCCAGGCGTTCTTTAAAGGTTAAAGGCGTAACTTGAGTTGGGGCAGAACGTGGTTTCAATTAATCTTATAATGTTGTTTAAACTTTTTATCTAAACGGGTTTAAACCCGTTAATTTTAGTTATTCGAGGCAATGATCCATCAACTATTATCTATCAACACCCTTTTACCCAACCCCAACTTACCAATTTTTATGCGATAAAAGAAGCATGGCCAACAGATATGACTTTCATCATACAGTTATTTGGCCCGATTATTTGATGCGAATTTTTAAACCACTACCTTTAATCATTGTTATTCCTTAAATCATTCTAAAAATTCCCGCTATGATTGAACCGCAAAAAAACCAGTTTGCAAAGGATGCCAACGGCAATCCGGCAAAAAACGAAAACGATACACTTACTACCCGCCAGGGCCATCCGGTTTATGATAACCAGAACCTGCGCACGATAGGAAACCGAGGGCCGGCAACTTTAGAAAACTATCATTTTTTAGAAAAGTTGTCTCATTTTGACCGTGAGCGCATCCCCGAACGTGTGGTGCATGCGCGCGGTGCCGGTGCACATGGCATTTTTGAAGCTTACGGAACTGTAGGCAACGAACCTGCTTCAAAATATACACGTGCCCATTTGTTTCAAGAAAAAGGAAGGGAAACGCCTTTGTTTGTCCGTTTTTCATCCGTAATCCATGGCGGCCATTCGCCCGAAACCTTGCGCGACCCACGTGGTTTTGCCGTAAAATTTTATACCGAAGAAGGCAACTGGGATTTGGTTGGCAACAATTTAAAAGTGTTTTTTATCCGCGATGCCTTAAAATTCCCGGATTTGGTACACGCTTTTAAGCCAGATCCGGTTACTAACCGCCAGGATGGCGAACGTATTTTTGATTTTATCAGCAATACACCGGAAGCCATGCAAATGATTACCTTTCTGTTTTCGCCCTGGGGCATTCCGGCCAATTACCGGCAGATGCAAGGTTCGGGCGTAAACACCTACAAATGGGTAAACAACGATGGCGTTGCCGTTTTGGTAAAATACCATTGGGAACCGCTACAAGGCATCCGCAATTTAACGCAGGAAAAAGCCGAAGAAATCCAGGGCAAAAACTTTAACCACGCCACACAGGATTTGTATGATGCCATCGAAAAAGGCGAGTTTCCGCAATGGGAATTATTTGTGCAGATTTTGAGTGATGACGAGCATCCGGAACTGGATTTCGATCCACTGGACGATACCAAGCTTTGGCCGAAAGAGCAGTTTCCGTGGTTGCCGGTTGGTAAAATGACGCTGAAGCGCAACCCAACAAATTATTTTGCCGAAGTAGAACAAGTTGCTTTCGGAACCGGTGTTTTGGTGGACGGACTGGATTTTTCGGACGATAAAATGTTGCAGGGTCGCACGTTCTCTTATTCGGATACACAGCGTTACCGCGTAGGCAGCAACTACCTGCAACTGCCCATCAACTCGCCTCGTAAAAAAGCAGCAACTAACCAGCGCGACGGGCAAATGGCTTACCACCAGGATTTAACACAGGGACTAAACCCGCACGTAAACTACGAACCTTCTACTTTAGGCGGCTTAAACGAAGCACCTAAAAAAGGCAAGGATTACACGCCGCATTACAATGCTGCTTTGATAAGGGAAAAAATCAGCCGTCAAAATAATTTCAGCCAGGCTGGTGATACTTACCGCAATTTTGAAGATTGGGAAAAACAAGATTTGATCAATAACTTGGTAAGCACATTGGCCCCTGTAAAGCAACACATCCAGGAAAAAATGGTTGATCTTTTTACCCAATGCGATGCTGAATATGGCCAGCGCGTTGCTGATGGTTTGAAACAATTTAAAGAAACCAACACTACGCCGGGCGGAGACCACACTGAAGCCATGCAAAAAGAAGAAGCGGTGGCACAAGCCAAAGAAGAATCGTTAGAAGCAAAAGCTTATTAAAAGCTTCTGAAGTTTTTCTGCCAATCCATTACGATACTGTTTTTACCCCGGTAAAAACAGTATCGTTTTTTTATTTGTTGTTTTACCGCTTTAAATTCCTATTTATCATTTATGGACACCAACTACCAACTCATCAATGCCTCCCGAATCGGCAATCTTGCTCAAATCAAAGATTTGCTAATCCAGGGCGCCGATATAAATTTTCAGGACGAGCGCGGTTACACACCTTTGATTATTGCTTGTTACAATGAACAATTGGAAGCCGCCAAAATTTTATTGGAAGCCAAAGCAAACGTAAACGCACAGGATTTTGGCGGAAACACGGCTTTGATGGGTGTTTGCTTTAAAGGCTATCCCGAAATTGCCGAACTGCTGATTGCAAACGGTGCCGACCTCAATCTACAGCATGGCAATGGCGGAACAGCCTTGATGTTTGCCGCTATGTTTGGCCGGAACAAGTTGGTAAAAATCGTATTAGCACATGGTGCCGATAAATCCATTGCCGAAAGCCGCGGTTTGACCGCTGCCGATTTGGCCGTGCAACAAGGCAATGTAGAGGCTTTGGAGTTGATGGAGTTGTATTAAAATGGTTTCCGTTTTTTGATTAACCATTATAGTTGTAAGAAATTAATTAGGTTTTGTACGGTTGATGAAAGGCAGAATTTTTAGGCGATAAAAGAAGCATGGCATCACCAAACAAAAGCCGCAACAACCTGATGATTGCTGCGGCTTTTTAAATTAGATACAAAGCTTATTGATGTTGGATGATAACTTGCTTTTCGATCAGCTCTTTGCCATCCTTTACATGCAAAAAGTAATTGCCGTTTAGAATATCGGCGGTGTTTAAAACCACACCTTTACCATTGGCACTCTTACCTGATTTTAAAACCTTGCCTTTATCGTTGTACAATTCTACGCTAAAAGTATTTAGGGTTTTGCTTTGGGTACTGGCGTCAGATGTTGCAGCGGGGTTAGAACTGTCGGAAGCCGTTTGGTAATCAACTGTCATTTGCTGATCTGCCGGGTTCGGATAGGAGGCAACCCTGCTACCTGTGCCGCAAGGGCTATAAATGGTTACCCCACTGGTGGCGGTATTGCCGCAAGGGTCTGTATAAGTTATATTAGCACCGCCGCCCCCATGAACCGTTGCATAAGTACTCGAAGAATTGGGGCTTTGGAATGTTATAGTACTGCCTGATGAAAGGTTGCTTGCCGTCCAACGCCAGTTGGTGGCATTTGGGTTACTTGGCGTGGCTTGCAAAAGCCAGTCCTGGTAGCCACCGCTCCGACAAGAACCGCTCATTGTGGCGGAAATGGAAGTTACCGTTGGAGATGTGCTAATGGTTACAGGATATGAAACGGTTACATTACCACAGGCAGTTGGAACAACAGCCGAAAGACTGATTGCACCATTGCCTGTAGGTGTCAAAGTTGCAACATTATTGGATATAGTGATATTAGCAAGGTTGGAAGGGCTTGCTGTCCAAGTAATATTGCCGGTTGACGTGCCATTAACCGTATAATTCTGTGAATTACAAATACTGTTTGATCCTGTAATTGCATATTTTGTAGAAATTACTGGTGCCTGTGGTCGATTATCAATTTCGTTTGATAGCCATTGGGCACTACAAGCAGTAAGCGATACATGAATTTCGTTTGCATTAGGTGTAAAGTAACTGTTAAATGGTGTTTCTGCGCTTGTTACCAAGTTCCTGTTACTAAAATCTTCACCGTAATTAGAACCATTAGTTACAGCAAGAGAACTTTTAGCGGGTATAAAAGAATGGTTAGGAATAATTGTATAAATTTTAGGTTTTACAAATAAACGTTTAGATCCTGTAAAACCCACAGTAAAGCCGTCTGCAATTTGTTGTTGGGCATTGTAAAATCCACCAGCAGAGTTGTCAAGGCCAATTGAGTTTGCAAGTGTCTTAGAATAACGATCTCTTCTTAAGAATAACGCTAAAACAGACCCTGAAAAAACCTTATTCCTACCATTAGTGCCGGGAGTAAAGTATGTATTTAAATCTATCGTGTTATTTACCGCTGCAACACCGCCTGTAAAAATTTTTATAGCCACTAAAAAAAGAGTTTTTACAGGAATAAAGATAGCAGCAGCCCCACTAAGTATTCTTACAATTGTAGTTGGTTGTGCCGCCATATGAAGGGCTAAACCTCCAAAATTCCCTTGTGTAAGTCCATTTCCGGCACCATTGATTAAAGCTATCTTTCTTAATTGGGTAGGGTAGCCTAAAGTATTAAGTTCCTGCATAAAAGTATTGCGTGTTGAATATGGAGTAGGCGTTTCGTTACCTGTTAAATAATGGTGCAAGAGCATTTCTTTTGCGGCCGGAGTGTTAATAGTTGAATTTAACTTGGTTTTAGCGGGTGATAAACCCAAAGTATTGCCTAAATAATCAAGTGTCCACTGATCACCAATTGGGATATTGGCGCCTAAATGCGGGGAATCAAAAGAAACCCAAAGCCGGGTATTATGGGACATATTGTTGTGTTCCATGTAGGTTAGTGCATAACGGCTAATTAGTCCGCCCATACTTGGGCCAACTATTACTAACTTTTCTGTACTTCCGTTTTGTTGCAAAATTTGATTAACTGTTTGAATCAATTTAATTAGAGTAAAAGCATTTCGCTGTATGTAATCCGACCCTCCGTCAATCTGTTTTCCATTAACAAAATAGCCTGGAAAAAACAAATAAATTATATCGTATCCTTTGGCCAACATCTCATCACCAAAATTATTAGCACCGTTATTGTACATTAAATTTTTATATAGAAAAGGAAGCTGATTTTGACTACCTGGATCAAAACCATTTATTATGATTATTGGCTTTCTTAAAACTCTATCACAAGCATTAGTATGATATACGATGAATTCAGTCCCATGACCATTAATAGGGCTACTTTCATTTTCATATCCTTGATAAGAAATATCAGCAACAATAGGTAAAACGTCTGGCGTTCCAAACCCATTACAAGGTGGAGGTGAGCCAGCACCTAATGTGCCAACTCCTCCTTGTGAGGAGCTTACATAAACAGAACTATAGGTTTCAACTTGAGTTCCGTTAGTATAGTTTATATAATAATGAATTATTTTTACTCCAATTGATGGATACGTTATACTAATCCCTTGGCCTAAACTAAGTTGATGTAACCCGCTTCCATCTGCAAAATCAACATTTACGTTTGATATTGTATTTCCGGTATTGTTTAAATACAAAGACGATGATAGTTCAAAATATGCGGTACTAGTTCTAATACTATCTGTTAACACTGCCGCCAAGCTTAATAGTCTTTCGCGGTAGGGAGAACTTGGCCTATTAGGGACATCATACAATAATAGCCCTGACGTAGATATTAAGTTGTTTTGAATGGCTGTTGTATCAAGGTAATTGAACCTATAATTTAAAATACCTATGGGGACTATTGCGCTTTGTAATTTGGCAGAAACTTGTTGCAAATAATTATCTGGGGCAACCATACTATTGGTAGAATATGCTGCATTATAAAGCTCGTTATACCCTTGTAAATAATGAGAATTGGATGAAGTATCAGCGTAATTATCATTGAATACCGATAAACCAGAAAAAGGATAAACCCTATCATAGAATATACCTGTCGTAATATTCGACTTATTCAAATTGCTCATACAGCTATCGGCTGTTTGAGTATAGTTCTTTTGTGTTTGTGCTTGTACAGTTGCACAGACAAGTGCCAATAAATAAAGTAATAGTTTTTTCATAATTTAAATTTTTAATTTTTCATATCAAACCTACCATCAGTAACATGTAAAATATCATTTGTATTTGCTGTATTTATAGCGTCAAAAGAAAAAGTTCCGGAAATGATGCGTTGCGCATAATCAATATGCGTAAAGTTTATAATTGCGGAGTTTGATTTATAAGTTATATCATTAGACCCACTAAGGCCAACTGTACAGTATCCAACAGGATAAACTCCTTCAGATATATTTGGACTAACTAACATTCCTATCACATAACTTGTATTACTTGAATTATATACTAAGGCGTTAACATCGAAGGCATATCGTCCGGACACACCGCTTAAACCACCTGTGAGGCCAGGAGAAAAAAGGCTTGTTTTTGCCACGTAAACCTTGCCATTTATTTTACAGGAAAAAGTATTTGCGCCAGTTTGGGTGGGTTTGGTTAATTTTTCCTTATTACACGAATATAACAAGGGTAAAAAAAACAGAAATAGTAAAAGCGTTTTAAGCGGTTTCTTAAACAGGTAAGGCAGTGTTTTCATAAGCATTTTTTATAAAACTATGAGCAACAACAAAAAGAAAATAAGTTTTTATTCGGTAGAAGTAGCAGGTAGCTTTTGGTAATTTTAGGCAATTACAAAAAGCTTTATTTAGGTATGATAATGTTTTACGATAAAGATATTGCCTTTGTTTTACAATTGCAATTTTATTTAGGTTAAAAAATTGTTAAGTAAAACCTTGTACCTTCTTGAAACTTGTTAACTTGTATTTTTGCCGGATAAAAGAAGCATCAAAAAAGGCAGGCCAAAAATGGCTTGCCTTAACTTTTTAAAATATGGTTAGGAAATTTAAATATCAATGGCTGTGATTAGCGTTCATTTAACCCAAAAGTTTAAACAAAGGAGGCAGCCCTGCCGCCCCCTTCTGAATCAAATGAAAAATTAAAACTGCCTGGTTTTTATGATTGGATTATTGGTTTTTAAGTTGATACTTTTTTGAGTTTATTCGGTTTAAGCCTTCCTTTACATTTTTACATAAGTAAGTTTGGCCGTATTGGTGGTGGTGGCCATATCCGGGTTTTCCGGGGCGTAGTAGGCAGAAAAAGTCAGGATGTCGGATTGTTTCAACAGCCCGTTTAGTGCTGCTGTTGCAGTTGTAGCATTGTCAAAAGCTTTTTGGTAAGTAAAAGTACGGACAATATGTTTTTTCACATAGATGCGGTTATTCACCAAGGTATCTTTGCTGCTTTGGATCACCACGTTGTTCAAATTATCGTCAACCCAGTTGGTTGCGTTTACGCC
>NZ_CALMAT010000174.1:64612-80093 GCF_937859865.1 uncultured Mucilaginibacter sp. | reverse complement strand
CCGGTATGCTTTTTAAAGTATTTGCCGAAGGAAGATTGATCGGGAAAGTTGATTTCCTCTGCTACCTGCGCAATGCTGATCTCATGGTTGCGCAGCAAAACTTTGGCTTCTAAAACTACGGCATCGTCAATCCAGTCGCCCGCGGTTTTGCCCGTAACTTCCTTGATGCTTTCGGTTAAATGCTTGGAAGAAACGCACAATTCATCGGCATAATACTGCACGTTGCGGTGCTTTTTATATTGATGAAAAACCAGGTTCTGGAAAAGCATGTTCAGTTCCTGCTTGCGCGTTTGCTTTTTTTTGATGATGACGTGCTGCTGCTCGTAAAAGGCGGCAATTTCGTACAAAAGCGCTACCAAAATGCTCCGGCAAATTTCTTCGCGAAAACGGTGTTCTTCGCGCCGAAGCTTTTGTTGGATGATCGAAAACATTTCGCCCAAAATCTTTCCGTTTTCTTGTTCCAAAAAAATCACCGGCGTAGAAGAAGTTTTAAAAAAACTAAAGGTTTCGATAAAATGGCTGTTGATATTGTGTTCGGTCAAAAAAGCTTTTGAAAAGACGACAAACCGGCACAAAAAATCTTCGCTGCTGTTAAAAATACGTAGCGTGTGAAAAGGTGTGGCCAGCAAAACAGCATCTGGCCGGGCATCGTAAACCTGTAAATTCACTTCCACTTTTGCGCTTCCCCGCGTACAAATCCCAATGATATAACCTTCCGAACGGTACGGGTATTCGCTTAAAGCAAGCAGTTGTTTTTCTTCAGTGATAAAAAAATTTGTTCCGATAGATTTGTCGGCATATAAATCAACAAACTTGTTAAAACTTAATTGTGCGATTTTTTTGCCCATGTACCAATGATTCTTCTTTCAAACCTATTTAATTCTGTTGAAATTTACTGGTTTTAATGCTTCTTTTACCATACAAAATTTAGTGGCATAAAAACAGCATGACCGGTATTGGACATTAAGCGTAACCGGACCAAAAAACAATAAAATTATATTCCGTCTTTTTGACTAATATCCCTGCAATTCAACCCTTTTTTTTGAATTTCCCAATTCTACATTTACCTTCGCTATGTCTGTTTCTTAAAACCAATTATAAACAACATTAAGCCTAACCAATTTTAATGATGATGAGAAAAATTCTACTATTGTTGCTGGCCTTGCTGCCGGCAGTTACTTTTGCGCAGGGTTTCCAGGTTAACGTAGCCGGACAAAAACAAATTGGCATGGGGCATACCGGCACCGGGCTGGTGCAAGATGGCGCCTCGATATTTTTTAACCCTGGCGCCGTTGTTTTATTGCCCGATAATTCTGTTCAGGCAGGTGTCAGTCCGCTTGTTTTTAAATCTGCTTTTAACCCGTCGGGCAGTAACGATGTTTATGATTCTAAAAGCAAAGTAGCCACGCCGTTTTCGGGTTATGCTGTTTTCGGCCCGAAAGCTTCCTGGTGGAAAGTTGGCCTTGGCGTTTACATTCCTTACGGTGGATTGGTAAACTGGGGCAATAACTGGGCCGGCAAATACGCTTTGGAAAGCCTAAACCTGAAAGCCATTTATTTTCAGCCTACGGTAAGTGTCCGCCTTAACAAAAATTTTAGTATTGGCGGCGGTTTTGTTTACAACCGCGGCAGTGTTGATTTAACGCGTGCTATCCCGTTGGCCAACTCTTCCGGTGCCGACGGACAAGCCGAACTGAAAGGCAGCGGAAACGGTTACGGTTGGAACGCTGGCTTGTTTATCAAAACGGATGTTGGTTTAAGCATCGGTCTGGATTATCGTTCCAAAGTAAACACCACCATCAACAATGGTGATGCCCTGTTTCAGGTTCCGGCTTCTGTTCAGGCAAACTTTCCTCAGCCCAATACTTTCAAAGCTGGCCTACCTTTGCCGTCCACTACAACACTTGGTTTGGGCTACACGTATAAACAGTGGTTGTTTGCAGTTGATGTAAATTTTGTAAAATGGGACGTTTATAAAGCGCTTGCTTTTGATTATACTTCCAACACGGTGGCTTTGCAGGATACTTATTCGCCAAGAAATTATAAAAACGCTTTTTCTTACCGCGTTGGCGCACAGTACAGTTTGCCAACCAATTGGGCCTTTAGGGCTGGCGGCGGCTATATCATGAAAGCTGCGCAGGATGGTTATGTTACGCCGGAAGTACCGGACGCAGACCGCTATTATTTAACCGGCGGATTGGGCTATAAAGCCACAAAAAACTTTGACATTGACCTTTCTTTTGAGTATGAGCGTTTGATGAGCCGTACGCAAACCAACATCGAATCGCAACTGTCCGGCACCTATAAAACCAATGTTTACATTCCGGGCATTTCCCTTACTTATCACTGGTAGTACCTTTAAATCAAACTGTAATGAACAACTTTAAAAATATATTTATTTTAACGGCAGGCGTGTTATGTTTTGCTGCCTGCAAACCCGAATTTAAAAAGCCAACTGCCACCAGCGGCACAGCAGATTTTTCGCGTTATATTGCTGTCGGAAACTCGCTTACTGCCGGTTATGCCGATAATGGTTTGTACCTGGAAGGCCAGCAAAACTCTTACCCTTCTATCATTGCCAAACAGATGCAGCAAGTTGGCGGCGGCACTTTTACACAGCCTTTGTTTACCCAAGCACAAGCAAATGGTTCCGGGTATGTAAAACTGACTGGTTTTAACGCTGCCGGTTCTCCGGTTTTGGCCCCGGTAACAGATCAGTTGGCTATTCGTGGCGTTGTTCCTATTCCTGGTTTTGGTAATGTTACTACTTATACTAAATACAGCGGTGATAACAATAATTATGGCATACCGGGCATGAAGTTATTGCATATTACTTTAACTGCTTACGGCAATTTGAATGGTTATTACGAGCGGTTGCTGCCAGGCAATGCAGGCACCAATTCTACGGCTTACTTAGATTATGTTACCGCCAAGCCTTTTACCTTTTTTAGCAATTGGATGGGCAACAATGATGCTTTGCTTTATGCCGTGTCTGGCGGCGCGGGTGATGTACTGACTGATAAAACTACTTTCACCCAGTTATATACGCTGCTATTGTCGCGGTTAACGGCTGCCGGGCAAAAAGGCATTTGTGCAACCATCCCGGATGTTACCGCCATTCCTTATTTCAATACCGTTACTCCGGCTTTGATCTTAGCTTCGGTACAAAAAGCAAATCCAACAGTGCAAGCAATTTTTATCAATGCCAAAAGCAGTGCCGATGTTACCAGTACCACTTATGCAGCAAGGCCAGCAACAGCAGCAGACATGATCACCTTAACTTTCCCAACTTCAAAAATCGGGACACCAGTGGCTACGCCTGCCGGAAACCTGCCTTATGGTTTAACACCTTATACACCTATCGAAAACCAATATGTTTTGGATGCCAATGAAGTTGCTTTGGCCAAAGATTATATAAACTCTTATAATACAACCATCAAAGCAGTGGCAGCTTCAAAAGGGATTGCTGTTGCAGATATGTACAGCTTTTTAAACGATATTAAAGCACATGGGTTGGTTGTAGACGGCCTGACATTAACTTCCAACTACATTACGGGCGGCATATTTTCGTTAGATGGCGTACATTTAACACCACGGGGATATGCGATAGTGGCTAACCAATTTATCAAAACCATCAATGCCCAATACAATTCTAATATTCCTCTAACAGGTGTGGCCAATTATCGTGGTGTGAAGTTTCCGTAAATGCTATCAGAAGTACAGTTTTTTTGCTGGCGCGGATGCTTCTTTTATCGGGTAAAAATTGGTGGGTTTTTTGATTTGGAAATAAAGCAACCACCAATTTTTTTAAAACTATTTTAGATAATTATAGCGATTATAAAAAATACCGATAAAAGAAGCATCTTTTTTGTTTTCCCCAAAAACCTTATTCTTCCCTAATCTTACTTACCATAAAAACCATTAGTCCGCCTAAACAAGCCATTAACGCAAAACTCCAGCGCAAATTGGCCGCCTGCGCCACAAAACCAACCACCGGCGGAACCATCAAAAAACCCAGATAGCCAACGGTGGAAACCGATGCAATGGCCGAACCGCTGCTCAACGTTTTAGATTTTCCGGCAATGCTGAAAACCAAAGGCACCACGCAGGAAACGCCAAAACCAATCATCACAAAACCAAAACCTGCGATGATTGGGTAAGGAAAAACGGCCACCAAAAGCATCCCGGTCAAAATCAACAAACCGCTGTAGCGCAGCATGGGTTTAACACCTGCATAATTGACCAATCTATCGCCAAAAAAACGGCCGGTCGTCATGGCTACCATATAAACCACAAAGCCGGCCGTGGCAATGGCAGCTGTGGCATGAACTTCTTTCTGAAAAAAAATACCGCTCCAATCGTACATTGTCCCTTCGCAAGCCATCGAAGCAAAAGAGATCAGGCCAAATTTAACCATTGCTTTATCGGGCAAAGCAAAGGCAGGTTTGCGTTCCTGCTTCGGTTCGGGTTTTTGGTCCAGCGTGTTCCCGAAAAAATAAAATGCTGTTAAAACAAGCATCAACCCAACAAACAGAAAATGATAAGCAGGCGCAATCTTCCCCGAAACCATAAAATAACCCAAAGCCGCCGCTGCAAAACCGGCCATGCTCCAAATGCCATGAAAAGTGGTGATGATGGAACGATTATACAATGCCTGCACGCCAACCGATTGCGCATTCACAGAAATATTCATCAAATTTCGGGATGATCCAAAGCAAAAAAGCACCAAAACCAACTGCCAAACTTGCGTGGTAAAACCCAGCAATGCCAACATGATGTTGAAAGCAAAGGTTCCGGCTAACATCACGTATTTGCCGTTAAACCGGTTTAACAAGTTTCCCGTTACCGGAAGCGTAAGGATCAGGCCAACCGGTAGCGCAAACAAAGCTGCCCCCAATTCTGCTTCGTTTAAGTGCAGTTTTTGCTGCAATGTGGGTATGCGCGATGCCCAGGTAGCATAACCAAAACCGGAGATAAAGAAAAACACAGCCGTGGCAATCCTTATTTTTCGGGGCGATTTTAAAGCAAGTGGCGCATCTGTCATCTGTTGTGAAATTAATTTTCAGCCCGGATCAAAAATGATAAAAAAGCTAAGCCCGGCATCAGGCGCTACGTTAAATAACACTTGTTGCCGGGCTATGGTTAAAAAGCAAAACTTACTTTTTTTCGGGAGGCGTAGAAGTAATCTCGCCAAACTCGTTTACGTAAGCCATCATGTTTTCCAGATCTCCGCTGGTCGAATTTTGCTGACGTTCTAATTTGCGCTGTTCTTTATCTTCCTTTTTCTTCAACCGGTTTTTTTCCAACTGCTTTTTCATAAAAGTTGCCTGCGACTTTGCCATGTTTTTCCAAATTTTAACTCCTACTGGTTTTGCCTGTCCTGCTTCAAACAAAAGTTTTGCTGCAAAATTTGCAACGTACTTTGCTAGAGAACCTAACATTAATGCCTTGCTTTAACGGTAAAACAGCAGGAAAAAATGAGTGCTGATCTTTTATAAATTTATAAGGGATAAGCGTGCAAATAACCAGAGATAGTGGTTCGTAATCCGTTTGGCCGCAAATGTACGTAAAATTACTCATTCTTTTGTTTGGAAATGTAGTTGTAGCGGTCGGGGGATAGTGAGAGCACTAAATGCATTTAGTTTTTTGTAGGTTTGAGAATATGATTGACGAGAGGTATATTGTTGAATTTGGTGCCGATTTTCGAGTGTTTGAATTTGATAGCGAAGGTCCAAAAGGAAAGGTTAGAAAAATAATACAATACACTGAAATCAACTTAAAAAATTATTTCAATTTGGGTTTTGGCGATAAAAACCACAAAACCAACGAAATTGATGATTTAGTGGTAACCAATAATAACGATAGTAAAAAAGTTTTAGCAACAGTTGCTGCAACATTATTTAAATTTACAGACCATCATCCGGAAGCTTATGTTATAGCAATCGGGAGTACTTTAGCAAGGACACGGCTTTACCGAATAGGAATTACCAACAATCTCGAAACTATTGAGAAAGATTTTGAGATTTACGGCCTTAAAAGCAACACTTGGAATAAATTTGCAAAAGGTATTGAATATGACGCTTTTTTAGTTAGACGAATAAAGTAAAAAATTTGTATCATCATGAAAGAAAAAAAGATATTAGACAAAACACTTGAAGGTTTTAAAAAAAACCCAAAGCTCGACAAATACGCCGATAAAGTATTGTTCAAGGACAAAGTAAAAATGGCTAATCACATATTAAAAACGGTTGGACTGCCCAAAGTGTAGCAATGGCACTTACGCTAAAAGGGTTTGGTGATACTTTCTCTGTTGTAAAGTTCTGTGCTGTTTTTATGTCCATAAAAACAGTATGTTAAAAATACTTTTCAATGGTTAAACCGTAGTTTAAAAGGACGTTCTCGCTGTGTGTGCGGTTTTGCCTGTTGTAATTGAAAGAAGTGGTAAAGACAAGCCACTTTTGTATTTTGAGCGAAAGGTTGGTGTTGGAACGGATGATAGAACCGGTAGAAGCAAAAGCGGTGTGGTAATGCGTAGAATCGTTAAACTGGGCAAAGCTGGCCGCGCACCAAAAAATACCCGATAAAAGAAGTATGCCTTTGTACACAGGCGTCAAACTGATCTAAAAATTGTTAAATTAAACGGATGGATTAACAATCCGTTTTTGAGCTTTCGTTCCAAATTTAATCCAAACAATATTTAAGTTGAAGTTTTATCCTAATAAAAACAATACAATGAACTTACCGGAAGACGATAACCAAACCACCGACCCGCAGCAAAGCAACGATGACGGGCTAGACCAGACCACGCCAAACGACAACCAGGAATTAGACCGCATCAACGATGCCGTTCAGGCTGCCGAACCTTCGTTCACCTTAAACTACGAAAGCGGTATTGCCGGCGATGTGGCCGGAACGCAAGACAAAGAGGACGAAGACGGATCGAACTTGAAACAATAAACGTTTTGTGCGAAAATAAAAAACGCCTGAATGCTTTTACAACAAAAGCATTCAGGCGTTTTTTATAAAATTTAGTGCTTTTACCATGCGCTTGGCCCGGCACCTTTCATCGAGTACCAAACTACTACAATCGCAAGTGCAATTAAAAAAATAATGGCCGGAACCAGGCCGATAACCTTGGTTTCTTCGTGGTGTTCTTCGTGTGCTTCCATATTGCAAACTTAATATATTTTTAAAAATCCAGATGCCCGGAATACGCGTACCGTTTAATTTTACTTGTTTTCTTTGTATTTTACTTTAAAAACCAGCATCGTAATATTTAAGGCAACTGTAATTAAATTGGTAATGATGATAGCAAAGTCGCTTTTGGCAACGCCGTAAACCACCCACAATACATTGCCGGCAAGCATTACAATAAACATAAATATAGAAACATCGCTAGCTTTTTTAGTTTTAAAAGTAGTTATTACCTGCGGTAAAATAGCAAACGACGTACAGGCTCCTGCCACCAATCCAAGTATTTTTATAAATGTGCTGTCCATCAATTCAGTTTTACATATATAAAAGAACTGCCTTTTTAGGGCATTGTTTTTTGCGGCATAAAAGAAGTATTTAAGCAAAAAATGAAAACGAACCATTCTGAAAAATAGCTAAGCGTTATATTTTTAAAAATACTTCGGATTTTGGCAAAATCAGTTTTACTTTGTGCATGTACAAATTTTTAATTCTCCTGTTCCTTTCTGCCACGGTTTTTGGACAGGAAGTTTTAAAGCCGACATACAGTTTTTCCATCAGCGGAAAAGTTAAAAAAGAAGCGGTGATGACGATGGATTCGCTTAGTAAAATCCCCTTAAAAGAAATCGGCAACATCAAAGTAACCAACCATTTGGGCGAGTTTAAACACCAGGACGAGCATTTGAAAGGTGTTTTGCTGAAAGATGTTTTGCGGAATATAACTTTCAATATAAGCAGTCCGAAATTGATGAGCCAGTTATATTTTATTTGTTCCGGCGCAGATGGTTACAAAGTAGTTTATTCTTGGAACGAATTGTACAATACGCCGGTGGGCAGCCAGGTTTTTATTTTGATGGAAAAGAACGGCATAAAAGCAGCACAACTGCCCGAAAATATCCAAATGACTTCGATGATGGATTTTAAAACCGGACGAAGGTATTTGCACAATTTGAGTAAAATTGAGGTGAAGCAGGCGGATTAATCAATTAATTTCTTCCTCACCAATAACCAAATTTTGTCCAGCCAAGCTTTCCAACTCCTGTGGATTATGCGTTACGATTATCGTGCTGATACTGTTTTTATCGAGTAAAATTTGAAGTTCTTCAATCAAAGTAGTTTTAGTTTTGAAATCCAAGGCCGAAAAAGGTTCATCCATCAGCAACAGTTTTGGTTTGATGGCCAGCGCGCGCAAAATCGCAAGCCGCTGCTGTTGCCCGCCCGAAAGTTGTACAGGTTTGTGTTTTACAAAAGGTTCCAACCTGCCAAAATCTAATAATCCTTTGATTAATTCCTGGTCTTTGGTGGCGTATTCCAATTGTTGCTGCACGTTCATGTTCGGGAACAACGCGTAATCCTGAAACACAAATCCGCATTTTCTTTTCTGTGGAGATAAATTGATTTTGGACGAAGTATCAACCCAAACTTCATTATCAACCAAAATCCGGCCAGCATCAGGAAGCATCAAACCGGCAATCAACTTTAAAAAAGTAGTTTTGCCAGCACCGGAAGGACCGGAAACTTTCACCAAACTACCAGCTTTCATCTCCAAAAAAACTTTTAACAAATGCTTTCCCTGGTACGTGTTTAGCTTTTTTTCGATTTCGATTCGAATCATCCCGGCAGGTTTTTAGACGAATATTTATTGTAGATAAAAACAGCAACAACCAGCAAAAAAGTAAACGCAAAAAGCATTAGCGAATAAAAATTGGCACTTTGGTAATCCATATTTTCCACAGAATTATAGATGGCGATGGAAGCCACGCGCGTAAGGCCGGGAATGTTTCCGCCAATCATCAAAACCACACCAAATTCGCCCAAAGTATGTGCAAAAGTCATCACGGTTGCAGTTAACAAAGAAGCGCGGATATTTGGCAGCAGCACTTTAAAAAAAGTTTCCCGTTCTGATTTTCCCATGGTAAAAGAAGCATGCGCCAGCGAAACCGGCAGTTGCTGCAAAGCGGATTTCACCGGGCTGATCATAAAAGGCAAACTGTAAATCACGGAAGCCAGCACCAAGCCTTCAAAAGAAAAAACCAGTTGCAGGTTAAAATGCTGCAAAAGCCATTTGCCCAAACCTTGCTGCGGACTAAAAGCCAGCAGCAAATAAAAGCCCAAAACCGTTGGCGGCAAAACCAGCGGCATGGTAAAAAGCGCTTCCAAAACCACTTTGAATAACGAATGCCTTTTGGAAAGCCAATACGCTACCGGCAAACCCAGCACCAGCAAAATGGAAGTGCTGACAACTGCCAACTTTAAAGTAAGCCAAATGGGAGACCAGTCTGTCAATTGTGTTTTATTTGGTGCGATAACCGTATTTCTTCAAAATCGTTTTAGCCGACGCGCTTTGCAGGTACTGGTAAAATTTTTCGGCCTGCTGCAAGTTTGCATTTGCTTGTTTAATGATGACCATGCCTTGTTCAATCGGCTGATAATCAGCAGCAGGAACGCGCTGCCAGTAAATTTTCTGTTTGTTTGCTACATCGGTAACCAAAGCTTCCGTGGTGAAACCTATTTCGGCAACGCCAGTGGTGATATAAATATTAACTTGCGCAATGCTTTCGCCATAAACAATTTTCGGTTGGATTTTTGGCAAAAGGGTTTTTCGCTGTAAAACCTCTGTTGCCGCTTTTCCGTAAGGTGCTGTCGCCGGGTTTGCCAAAGCAATTTTTTTGATTTGATCAGCTAACAGCAGCTTTTCCCAATGGTTAAAGTTGAGGTTTTGGTTGCTGCAGATTATCAAACTCCCTAAAGCATAAACAACTGGTTTTGAAGTTGTAAAGCCGGATTTATAAAGCTCATTTGGGAAATTCATATCCGCAGAAAGAAAAACAGAATAAGGCGCACCGTTTTTAATTTGATTGGACAAATTTCCGGACGAACCTACAATCGGGTCAATTTGAATATTCGTTTTCTGCATAAAATCTTGTTGCAACACTTTGATCACGCCTTGCAAATTAGCGGCAACGGCAACTTTTAAGGTTTGTGCCGAAATGGTATCTCGGGCAAAAATCAAAACCAACAAAAGGCATACTGTTTTTATCGGGTATTTTTTGGGTTGAAGTAAGTTTCGTTTCATCAATACTGAAATTTTGCCGGTAAAAGAAGCATTTGTTTTTGCCGGATTTTAATTTGGATAAAAGTCAGGAAAATCTTTCTGAAAAAATATCTTTGCAGCGCATGGCTTACAAGTTTGTGGATAACTACCGGGAAAAAGGGGCGCGGAAACAGTTGGTGAAGTTTCTGGAAGACGTGAAAAAGATTGGCGACAAGCGTGTGCTGCAGGCGATGGCAAAAGTGCCGCGCCATTATTTTTTTGATGAAACTTTTTGGAACCAGGCTTACCGCGACATTGCTTTTCCGATTGGCGACGGGCAGACCATTTCGCAGCCTTATACCGTTGCCTACCAAACGGAATTGCTGCACATCCAACCCAAAGACAAAGTGCTGGAAATTGGGACAGGTTCCGGCTATCAAACTTGTATTTTGTTGGAGTTGGGTGCCGAAGTTTTTACCATTGAGCGGCAGGAAAAACTGTACGTACGCACCAGCAAAGTTTTGCCGCATTTAGGTTACAACGCCCATTTTTTCTGCGGAGATGGTTCTAACGGTATTCCTGCAAACGCGCCTTTTGATAAGATTTTGGTTACGGCCGGTGCGCCTTTTATCCCCGAAATTTTGTTGAAGCAGTTAAAGATTGGCGGTTTATTGGTGATTCCGGTTGGCGATGAAAAATCGCAATTAATGACAACCATTCTTCGGGTTTCGGAAAATGATTACGAGAAAGTAAGTTTGGATACGTTTCGGTTCGTGCCGCTGGTTGGCGATCAGGCGTGGAGTTGAGGAAGGCTGTCAGCATTCAGCTTTCAGAAAAAACCAAAGCAAAATCAGTTGGAGATTATAAATTTTTTTTTAGAAGCGGGTATGCAACAGATAGGAAGCTGAATGCTGATCACTGAAAGCTAACAGCCTTTTCCTACCTTTTCATCACCCTATCCATTTCAATTTTAGAATCCCGTTCTTTCATCGTTTCGCGCTTGTCAAACGTCTTTTTACCTTGGGCGAGGCCGATTTCAATTTTGGCAAAACCGCGATCATTGATAAAAATAGCCAGCGGAACGATGGTAAAGCCTTTTTCTTCGGTTTTGGATTGCAGCTTTTTTAGTTCCTTTTTCTGCAACAGCAAAATCCGGTCGCGCTTGGCTTCGTGATTGTAAAACGAACCGTGCGAATATTCGGAAATGTGCAGGTTGCGCACGTACAAATCGCCGTTGATAAACGTGCAAAAAGAATCTGTCAGGTTCGCTTTTCCTTCGCGGATTGACTTGATTTCTGTTCCCAACAACTTAATCCCGGCCACATATTTATCATCAATATGAAAATCGAAGTAAGCCCTTTTATTTTTAATATATACTTTTTGTTCTGCTTGTTCTTTCATTTTGGGTTGATCTGGATTTTATTTTCTGATCAGTATTTACCAAAGCTTCTTTTACTGCACAATTAATACCGGCACTTTAACCAAATGCCGAACAGAGTTAACCGTGGTGCCAAAGATAAGATCTTTAAAAACTTTATGGCCATGCGCGCCCATCACCAATAGTTCCAGATCCTGTTGGTTTACTACGCCTGCAATGGCTTTTGCCACTTTGCCATAACCAACGTGTGGTTTAGAACGATAGCCCAGTTCCTGCAAACGCAACTGGTATTTCTCCAGGTTTTCGCGGTCGCTTTGGGTTTCAAAATCCATTATTTTATCACCGTAATAAGTTGCGCCAGCGGTTTCTACCACATGAATGAGGAAATATTCCGCACTTTTTCCGCCTTGCATCAAAGCATGGCGGATGGTATCGCGATCGTTTTTGGTGAAATCAACGGCAATGCCAATCCGTTTTAAAGCAACAGGGGCGATGGCCTCAATTTCCAAAGCTTTACCATGCGGAATACGTGTGGCAACATCAGCATGAACCTTAAAAAAAGGCTTAAAAAACACGTATAAAAGAAGTATGCAGATGGCAATAGCAAAGGGAACTGTGGTGAAATGAATCAATTGCTGATGCTGCGGATAAGCTTCAGCCCAATCAGCAATCTGTCCGACCACTAATTTTGCGTTCAGCCCAACAATGATAACCGCTGCAAACCAAGCTAAAACTTTGATCCAGGTTTTGTTGGCAAAAACGCCCATTTTTTCTTTGTTGGAAGTAAAATGGATCAGCGGGATTACGGCGAAACCCAACTGCAAACTCAACACCACCTGGCTCAGCACCAGCAAACTTCCCAAAGCACGTTCGTCCGAATAAAGGATGGTAAAAAAAGCAGGGATAATGGCCAGCAATCGCGTAAGCAATCGCCGCAGCCAGGGTGCAATGCGCAGGTTGATATGGCCTTCCATGATAATTTGACCGGCCAACGTTCCGGTAACGGTAGAACTTTGCCCGGCTGCAATCAACGCAACCGCAAATAAAACTGGGGCTAAAGAACCAAAAATATGGTTCAATAATTTGTGTGCATCCTGTATCTCGGCAACCTGATGGTAACCGTTTCTGAAAAAAGCTGCCGCAGCCAAAATCAAAATTGCAGCATTTACAAAAAAAGCTAAGTTTAAAGCTACTGTAGTATCAATCATATTCATTTTGATGGATTCTCGAATGCCAGTTTCATTTCGCTCAATCTTTCGGGTTTGTACCAATGAGGAATGCAAATACAAGTTATGCGGCATCACCGTTGCGCCAATAATACCGATGGCAATGTACAATGCGCTTCCGTTTAAGTTGTGTGGAATCAAGCCTAAACCAATTTGTTTGATGTTTGGTTCGACGATAAACATTTCCACCAAAAAAGATAATCCAACGATAAAAACCATCGAAACGATAAAGCCTTCCAAGTGGCGCATGCCTTTATTAAGCAGGTAAAGCAGCAAAATGGTATCTAAAAGTGTAACCGAAACGCCCCAGATCAGCGGCAAGTGAAAAAGCAGTTGCAAACCGATGGCCATTCCGATCACTTCGGCCAGATCGCAGGCGATAATGGCGATTTGTGCCAAAATAAACAGGCAAAAATTAACAAAACGCGAATAGGTTTGCCGCGATGCCTGCGCCAAATCCAAACCTTGCACAATGCCCAAACGCGTGCTTAACGACTGTAAAAGCAGTGCAATTAAGTTGGATAAAAGCAGCACCCAAATTAAACGGTAACCAAACTGACTTCCCGCAGCCAAATCCGTCGCCCAGTTTCCGGGATCCATATAACCAACACTGACCATAAAAGCCGGGCCTAAAAAAGACAAAACCCTTTTCCAGCCAACCTGCCCGGAAGTGCTTACCGAACCATGAACTTCGGCCAAAGATTCGTTATAATTGCTCATCTTGAATTAAAATATATTTCGCTGCCGCTTTACTTACATTTATTTTTTCTCCGTTTTCGGTGCGCAGAACTACCGTTTCATCAAAAGGAATAATTTCTTCCACCGCAATCTTTTTCCCGATTTTCAAATCCATTTTTTCGAGGTATTGTAAAAAGGAAGATGAGTGTTCTTTGATTCCGGAAATTATTCCTGCATTGCCGGCCTTTAATACAGCGATAGATTTCATTTCTGCACATTTGATCGTTCCGCTTTGGTCCGGAATCGGATCGCCGTGCGGATCGTATTTTGGAAAACCGAGGAATTCGTCTAAACGGTCAGTCAATTCTGTTGATTGGATGTGTTCTAATTGTTCGGCCAAATCGTGCACTTCGTCCCAGCCAAAAGCTAATTTCTCCACCAAAAAATATTCCCACAACCGGTGTTTTCGGATAATTTTTAAAGCGATCGTTTTTCCTAAACCTGTTAATTCAACACCTTGGTAACGCTCATAATTGATCAGGTTTTTGCCTGAAAGTTTCTTCAACATATCTGTAACCGAAGCTGCTTTGGTGTTTAAAACCGTTGCAATTTGATTGGTGTTGACCTGTTTGCTTTCATCGGCCGATAAATGGTAAATGGCTTTCAGGTAATTTTCCTCAGTAAAAGAAGTATCCATTTTGGAATGCCTAATATTTAATTTAGATTAGTCTAAAAATAACATTTTTGTTTTGATTTTGATTGAAAAAGCTAAAATTATTTTGATACGCGCAGAAAGAGCTATCATTGCAGTGTTATGGCAATGGAATTAGACAAAACAGATTTGCAGATTTTAAAAATTTTGCAGCAAAACGGACGAATCACCAACCTGCAATTATCCAACGAAATCGGGCTTTCGCCTGCGCCAACTTTGGAACGTGTGCGGAAGTTGGAAAATTCGGGCTACATTTTGAGTTATCATGCTTTGGTGGACGAGGAAAAGCTGGGCTTGGGCATCAAAACTTTTATACAGGTTTCTTTGGATTTTCACAAGAACAATACAATCCAGATTTTTTTAAACGAGATCCAAGAGATCAAAGAAATTACCGAATGCCACCACGTTACCGGCCAATGCGATTTTTTGCTGAAAATTTATGTGAAAGACATCAAATCGTATGAGCAATTGATTATGCAAAAAATCAGCCGGATTACGGTGGTCAAAACTTTTCAAACAATGATCATCATGTCCACCAATAAAAAAGAACCGACTGTTCCGCTGGAATATTGATGTTATTGTCCTTTCTTCCTTCGATAGAAAGGACAGCACCACCAATTTTTACCCGATAAAAGAAGCATCAGGTAATTTGCCAGTCAATCGGTTCGATACCGTTTTCTTCTAAAATAACGTTGGCTTCCAAAAAATGATCGTTGCCGAAAAAACCATTGTGCGCGGCCAACGGTGATGGATGTGCCGACATCAGCAAATGATGTTTTTCAGGATCAATCAACTCGGCTTTTGCTTGGGCAAATTTTCCCCACAACAAAAAAACCACGTTTTCTTTTCGGTCGGAAATTTCCTGTATCACTTTATTGGTAAAAATTTCCCATCCTTTTTTCTGGTGAGAACCAGCCTGGTTTGCACGGACAGTTAACGTGGCATTCAGCAAAAGCACGCCTTGTTCGGCCCAATGCGTTAAATCTCCGTTTTGCGGGATTTTATATTCGGGAAATTCCTGCTTCAACTCCTTAAAAATATTAAGCAACGAAGGTGGCGGCGGAACGCCCTTTTGGACAGAAAACGATAAACCATGCGCCTGTCCGGCTCCGTGGTAAGGGTCTTGGCCAATGATCACTACTTTTACATTATCAAAAGGCGTTTTGGCAAAGGCGTTAAAAATATCTTTGCTTTTTGGGTAAACGGTGTAGCCGGCTTCTTTTTCCTGCTGTAAAAAAGCTTTGAGCTTGATCATGTAATCC
>NZ_CALMAT010000174.1:56919-64602 GCF_937859865.1 uncultured Mucilaginibacter sp. | reverse complement strand
TTTAATATTTCAAGCCAGGAAGGTTCTAATGCAATCGCCATAAATTATTTTGAATTATTGGTTTAACGTTCAAATAAGCAGATATTTGTGCTTCAATTTTATATACATCGTAATGCGTAATATTGTTCGATTGATTGTTGCCTGTATTATTTTGGGCGCCGCGGTTACTTTGGCCGCTTTTGGCTTTTGGTGGTGGGCTGTTTTAGTGTTTTTGATTGGCGGATTGGTGCTGCTTACTTTCTTTTTCAACGAAAATATGCTGATGGCGCAATATTACATGCGGAAAGAAAACATGCCCAAAGCAGAAGCATCTTTGTTGAAAATTACGGATTACGAAAAGCAGTTGATCCGCAACCAGCACGGTTATTACAATTTGCTGTTGGGTTTGATCGAATCGAACAAAGCACCTTTAAAATCGGAGAAATATTTTAAAAAAGCACTGTCTTTGGGGTTGACTATGTCGCACAATATTGCATTGGCAAAATTAAGCTTGGCCGGGATTTCCATGTCAAAACGCAACAAACGTGAAGCGCAAATGTATCTGTCCGAAGCGCAAAAAGCCGATAAAAACAAGCTGCTGGCCGAGCAGATTAAAATGATGAAAGGCCAGATGGCGCAAATGGACAAGCAGCAGGTTGGCCGCGGCGGTTTCCGACAGCAGTTTTAAACGGGTTTTATTTTTCGTCTAAATGGCTGAAATAGTCATTTTTAGAAAAATAATCTTCATCAACATCTTTAACATTTGAAGTTGCCGATGCTTCTTTTACCGCCATTTTTTGGTTGATAAAGCTGAAAATGCTTTTCACAAATTCCATGTCAAACTGGTTTACGCTAAATTTAATCAAGTACTCTGTTTCTGTTGTTTTTAAGCTGGCGTTGGTCATCTTTTATAAATCTTATTCAAAAACAAAGACCGGCAATTGCTATTAACCGGTCTTTAATTTTTTGTTAAGAAATGATGAATAAAAACAGTATTACAAAAACCATTGCATCACCGTTTCTTTTGGCGGGATGACAATATCCAACTTCAGCTTTTTGCGCATTCCGCCCAAATCGTTAAATACTTTGTTTGGTGTTGCTTTTTGCAGTTCGTCAACGGTATTAAACCCCATTTTCTGGATTACCGGAACCCATTCTGCCGGAACACCAATTTTTAAAAAATCTTCTGTGGAAGAAATGTTCGCCTTCTTCTCCGGCCGCATTTGCGGGAAGAAAAGCACTTCCTGGATAGTACTTTGGTTCGTCATCAACATTACCAAACGGTCAATGCCGATTCCCAATCCGGCAGTTGGCGGCATGCCATATTCCAACGAACGCAGGAAATCTTCGTCCACCACCATCGCTTCTTCATCGCCGCGGCTGGCCAGCAACAGTTGTTCTTCAAAACGTTCGCGCTGATCTATCGGATCGTTTAATTCTGAATACGCATTGGCAATTTCTTTTCCATTGACAAATAGTTCAAAACGCTCTACCAAACCTTCTTTTGTCCGATGTTTTTTGGCAAGCGGCGTCATTTCGATTGGATAATCGGTGATATAAGTTGGTTGGATCAATTGCGCTTCCACTTTTTCGCTGAAAATTTCATCAATCAGTTTCCCTTTTCCCATCGAAGCATCCACTTCAATTTGTAGATTTTTACAGGTTTCTCTTAACGCTTCTTCATCCATTTCGGAAACATCTATTCCGGTAAATTTTTGGATAGAATCATACATCGAAAGCTTTTCGTATGGACCTGCAAACTCAATTTCCTGTTGGCCGACTTGAATTTTCGTTTTTCCGTGGATAGCTAAAGCAACTTGTTCCAAACATTCTTCTACCATGCCCATCATCCAAATATAATCTTGGTAAGCTACATAAATTTCTAAACCGGTAAATTCCGGGTTGTGCGTGCGGTCCATGCCTTCATTCCTAAACATTTTTCCGAACTCGTACACGCCATCAAAACCGGCCACAATCAATTTCTTTAAATACAATTCGTTCGCAATCCGCAAAAAAAGCGGAACGTCTAAAGCGTTGTGATGCGTTTTAAACGGACGAGCCGCAGCGCCGCCATGAACAGATTGCAAGATTGGCGTTTCTACTTCTATCCAGCCTTTGCTGTCGAAATAGCTGCGCATCGTTTTAACAACCTTAGAGCGATTGATAAAAATCTCTTTAAACTCCGGATTAACGGTGAGATCTACATAACGCTGTCGGTAGCGCATTTCAGGATCGGTAAAACTATCGTAAATATGCCCGTCTTCATCACGTTTAACAACCGGCAACGGTTTTAAAGATTTGGAAAGGATGGTCATTTCCTGCATATGCACCGATATTTCCCCGGTTTGCGTGGTAAAGACAAAGCCTTTTATGCCCAGAAAATCGCCGATATCCAACAGCTTTTTAAAAACCGTGTTGTACAGCGTTTTATCCTCGCCCGGCGAAATATCATCGCGTTTAATATAAACCTGCACGCGGCCTGTCGAATCCTGCAATTCGGCAAATGAAGCACTACCCATGATGCGGCGACTCATGATACGGCCTGCAATTTGCACCTGCTGGTATTTATCGGGGTGCAGCTTGTAGTTCTGCAAAATATCCTGTGCTGTGGTTGTAACCGCAAAAGCTTCGGCAGGATAAGGGTTGATGCCTAAATTGCGTATATTTTGAAGTGCCTCGCGGCGAAGGGTTTCCTGTTCGGATAAATTTGTACTCATATCTCACCAATAATTATATTGGCAAAAATAGGTTTTAATGCTAATTTTTATGTGGTAAAAGAAGTATTAGGTGAAAGTAACTGTTTGTATGAAATGGATAAGCAGGATAAAGAAGTTTCGTTTGCAAGAGATTAGTGCCATCTCAAACCTAAAAAGGACTTTACTTGTAGCCCATTAGTTTATGTAAAAGTTATTATGCATAGTTTAGCTCTTACTACCTAAATCTTAATTAACGTGTCTGTTTCTAATAAACCGATCAAGAAGTATCATTACATAGATGCTTTGCGTGGTATTGCTATCATTGGCGTAATACTTATCCATGCAGGAGAAATGCAAAAGAGCATTTTTTTAGAAAGCAAGACCAAATATGGGCAGCTTGGGGTACAACTTTTTTTTGTTGCATCGGCTTTAACTTTGTGCCTTTCCATGGAAAAAAGGGGATACAGTTGGCCGGAAATAAAAAGTTTTTTTATCCGTAGGTATTTTAGGATTGCACCGCTGTATTATATCGGGATATTAATATATTTCGGTATAAACCTGCTGTTGGCCAACCTTCAAATGCCCAATGGTTTAAATAACTATTCTTTAAAAGGTATATCAGCAAATGTATTGTTTATACATGGTTTTATGCCAGCCTATAACAATAACATAGTTCCGGGAGGATGGTCTATTGGGGCCGAAATGGCTTTTTATTGCATTTTTCCGTTACTCTATATTTGGTTGCACCATAAAACGGCCAGGTATATATTCAATGTGTTGGTTGGTTATGTATTGTTAGCTTTATTGATAATTGTATCGTTAAGCTTGTGTTATCATCTCAAGTTTATCTACAATAATAATTTTTACTATAACAGCCTTTTTAACCAATTATCGGTTTTTTTGTGGGGCTTTTTATTGTACAAAGATGTAAAGGGCAACATCATTAAAAACCAAATTTATAACTTGATTTTATTTCTTGCCGGCTTTTTGGCAATTTATATAAACTGGAAACATGGCTGGTCATTTTCGTTCTTTCTAATTCCCGCCTTTGCTGGCATGGTTTTTTTTACGTTAGGTTCTTTTTTAAAAAGCTCCTATTTCAGAGTTCCCATTTTAGAAAGGATAGGCCAGCTTAGTTTTTCTATTTATATTTTACATTGGATTACGGTTTGGTATGTCTTTCCCAATTTAAACGAGTACTTTGATAATAAAATTACCAAAAACCTTTATATAGGTTTTACTTGTGATTTCTTGCTTACCTTAACCATTTCTTTTCTACTTGCCAAGATGACCGAAAAGTATATTGAAAAACCAGGTATAGCATTAGCGGATAAACTGTTAAAAAGAAGACAATAGTATATACACACTACAATGCTAATTTTTAGGCGGTAAAAGAAGTATCAATAGAAAAAAAGTATTAGGAAAATTTATCTTTAAGTATGTTTTTTTGTGATGCTTCTTTTATGCCTTAAATTTCAACATCTAATATTAAAAATGTGCTATTGTGAAGATTGAAATGATTGTTGAAAAAACTAAAACTGGTTATTCTGCTTATGCTGAAAAATATCCCGTTTATACAGTTGGCACTACTTTGGATGAACTTGAAATCAATATGTTGGAGGTTCTTAATCTTTACTTTAAGGAACAAGGCAAAACCATACAGGAAATAGATTTAAAAATAGTATGAGTTTGAAACATGGTACTTTTTTCTTTAATTGCTTATGTTGTTTATTTAAGAAACAGGATTATAGATCCTAAGCTCAAAAGATAGTGATTATAAATTCCGACCATGGAATTACATCTATTATTCAACTATTAATGCGTGCTGTATTTTGTTAACAACGAATTCAAGTCCTTTTTCCCAACTTACACCAATTCTGTCCACTAAAGTTGGGCTATATTCGTAAATCTCCTTTTTGTTAACTCCTACCCAAATTGGAAGTACTAAATTTTGTGTCTCAATTATCTCTCTCGTAAAAATTGTATTAAATTCAGTCTTTGTCCAACCTGCATTGTTTAAAAAATTGGGTGACAGTATTAAAATGCATTTCTTGCACTCTTTCAAACCTTTTTCAATTGACTCTCTTAAACTGTCGCCTAATTTTAAAGAATATTCATCATACCATATAGGAATGACACGTTTTTGCAGCTCATTAGCTATTTTACTTGCAATTAAATCTTTATCTCTACTATCATGTGATATAAAAGCAAGAGGCACTTCTAAGTTGCTTCTTTCAACTGAAAAGTTAATATCTCTAAAATGTATAAATAATCCTTGTGTTTTAAAATGAATTTGTAATTTTTGAAATTCGCTTTCATCGACTACTCCTTCATAATAAAAGAAAACTCTTCCAGAAAAGCGTAAGTCTGCTGAATTTGATTCCATCTCTCCAGGTAGTTTTGTTGAAATAAATGTTGTGTCTTTTATTTTGAACGCTTCTTCAAGTTTTGAAAGAAGTAAATTAAAAATGCTAATTTCAGATTTTGTTTCTGGAACATAGAATGATACGAAGAAGACGTTAGAGTCAAAGTCAAGGTGTGTTTTTACTGTTACACTCATATCTTCTTGTGTTGGACTACGAAGAGTCCATTCAATGTGAGTTGATAAGAGTCTGGAAAAATCTTTTAAATAATATTCTTTAAGAGTTGCCATATTGTTTCTCAGAATGCTTTTGCTAATTGTAAATTGCTTTATACAATATACAGATAGTAACTTAATGTAAACATAAGAAACGTTTTAAATTAATAAAGCTTATTTAAGTTAAATACCTTGAATATTAGGATTTAAAATGATTAAGCTTCTCATAACAGGGTTGTGTTTCTAAATGTATGATGGCATAAAATTGGTTAAAAAAGCAGATAAAATCAGAACTGATATTTTCACTTTTACAGCTAAATTAGTTTTACATTTTGAAAGATTATTATCTGCTTTAATAGTCATCATACATTTGGAAACAGTACCCATAATAGTAATTCCTAAAGTAACCTAATTTTATTATACTGAACAGCTATCTCCATACTTCTTTTACCACTAAAACCCATCAAATCAAATCCGCTTCCTGCAAATACAAGTTGTCAATATCTGCGGCATATTTCTTCTCAATTACTTTTCTCTTGGCTTTTAAAGTTGGCGTAATTTCGCCGGCTTCCATGCTAAACGGATTGCGTTTTACTTTGAAATTTTTAATGCGTTCAAACTTGGCCAACTCGTTAGATAGTTTTTTTACATCTTCGTTAATCCAATCCATAACCGGTTGTTCTTCAATAAAAGCTTCCGGCTTCTCAAAAAAAGATTCGTCCAGGTTAAAAGTTTCCTGCAACAATTCTTTAGCAGGAATGATAAAAGCCGTAACATATTCGCGCTTATCGCCAATTAAAAAAACGCCTTCAATCTTCGGGCTTTTCAAATACGTATTTTCTACCGGCGTTGGATAAACATTTTTGCCAAAAGAGTTGACCAGCATGTTTTTCAAACGGTCGGTAATTTGCAAATTGCCTTTATAAAAACGACCGATATCGCCGGTGTGAAACCAACCATTTTCATCAATCACGTTGCGCGTTTCTTCCGGTTTGTTCCAGTAACCTTTCATCACGCAATGGCCGCGCACAATAATTTCGCCTTCTTCGGATTGAAAATCCGGTTTAAAAGTATCGTGGGTTTGGATGGTATAAATTTTATGCGTATCAATGTTTTGGATAGCTACTTCTATCCGCGGAATAATCCTTCCAACGGTCCCGTAAACTTGCCGGTTATATTCCGTTACGGCCATTACCGGCGAAGTTTCCGTCAGCCCAAAACCTTCCAATACTTTGATGCCTAAATCACCAAAAAACTCGCCGATATTTTTGGGCAAGGCACCGCCGCCCGAAAGCATAAACTTTAAACGTCCGCCGGTTTTTTCTTTGATCTTGCTGAAAACTAATTTTTCGGCCAGGTTTTTTTCGCTGGTCAAAATGATGCCGGGTTTTTTGCCTGCTTCTTTTAGCTCCCTAAATTTGCGGCCTTTATCCAACGACCATAAAAAAAGCTTGGTTTTAATTCCGCCTGCTGCTTGTCCGCTTTTCATGGCGCGGTCGTGGATGCGTTCCAGCAATCGTGGCACGCAACTCATTATCGTTGGCCTAATCTCGGCCATGTTTTTCGCCAGCAATTCCAAACTTTGTGCAAATGCAATTCTGGAACCGGTTGCTAAACAAACATGATACGTAGCCGTGCGTTCAAAAACGTGCGAAAGCGGCAAAAAAGAAAGGAAAACATCGTCTTTGGTAATCACCGTAATCTGGTCCAAACTTGCACGTACGTTTTGGGTAAAGTTGTGGTGCGTCAACATCACGCCTTTGGGCGTTCCGGTTGTGCCAGATGTATAAATCAGCGAAGAAATATCCGTTGGCAAAATACTTTCGCGGCAACTGATGATGGTTTGTTTGTATTGATTGTAAACGTGTTTCCCCTCAAAAATTAAATTGTTTAACGAAATGATGCCGGTGTTAAACTTTGATTTTTCGGTGAACTTTTGGTAGTCATCAAAAATTGGGATGATACGGATCAATTCTGCACAATTATTGGCAATCTTAAGAATTTTTTTAAGCAGAAAAGGACTACCGATTAATAAAGTCCGCGCGCCAGAATCATTCAAAATATATTCAATTTCAGATTCGGAAAGGGTAGGATAGATGGAGGTATTTACGGCGCCGATTTGTTGCAGCGCCTGGTCGTAATACACGTACTCGGGGCCATTATCCAAAATAAGTGCCAACCGGTCGTTTTTTTTGATTCCAATATCCAAAAAATAAGCAGAGATAGCATTGATGTTTTCTAAAGCTTGTTTGTAAGTGATTTCTTCCCAGCGTTCATCTACTTTGTGCGTGAGAAAAACAGTGTCTTCCGGGTGGATATGTTGGATAATATTTTGCAGGAGACTTGGAACGGTGGAATGTTCGGTTACCGGGTTCATGAAGCAACAGGTTTATGAAAATAATTTGGAACGCCAAACTTAAACGTATTAAC
>NZ_CALMAT010000174.1:0-56909 GCF_937859865.1 uncultured Mucilaginibacter sp. | reverse complement strand
GTTAAAACAAAAAAAGGGATGCTAAAAGAAGCATCCCTTTTTAAAAAAGTTTGTAAAATTTTATTACACAGAAAAACTTTCGCCACAACCGCAAGTACGGCTGGCGTTTGGGTTATGGAAGTTGAAACCTTTTCCGTTTAAGCCGTCAGAAAAATCAAGTTCGGTGCCGGCCAGGTAAAGAAAAGATTTCATGTCTAAAGAAATCCGGATGCCTTTATCTTCAAAAAACTGGTCGCCGGGCTTAATTTCATTGTCGAAATCGAGCTTGTATGATAAACCCGAACAACCTCCTCCGGCAACAGAAACCCGCAGAAAATAAGATTCGTTCAGGTTTGATGAACGGATCAGCTCTTCCACTTTACTTTTTGCTTTATCGGTTACAGTTATCATTGTATCAATTTTTAGTTCTATGTTGTAGTTTTAAGTTGGATAGCAAGCGTAAAAAATACATGCTAAAAACAGTATGGTAAAATCAAAGGTTGAAAGTTGTACAACTTTCAACCTAAAACTTACCAATTACAACTCTCCTAATGGTGTACTTTCTCAGATTCGATCGGAGCAAGGCCGTTTTTGATACGGAAATCATTGATGGCAGCTTTGATCGCATCTTCTGCCAAAACAGAACAATGGATTTTCACCGGCGGCAAAGCCAATTCTTCCACGATGTCCATGTTGTCAATTTTCATGGCATCGTCAATGCTTTTTCCTTTCAGCCATTCTGTGGCCAAAGAAGAAGAAGCAATGGCCGAACCACAGCCAAAAGTTTTAAATTTTGCGTCTTTGATTACGTTGTTTTCGTCAACTTCAATTTGCAAACGCATAACGTCGCCGCATTCCGGTGCACCAACCAAACCTGTTCCAACTTTGTTGCTGCTTTTATCCAAAGTCCCAACGTTGCGTGGGTTTGAATAATGATCAATTACTTTATCTGAATAAGCCATAGCTTTATGTTTTAATAGTTTTTTAATTAGTTCAAATATCCTGCCGCTCTGCTTTTTACAGCCAGTTTGGCAATACTGTTTTTATCGTATAAAAATTAGTGTTCTGCCCACTCGATCGAATCCAGGTCGATACCTTCTTTAAACATTTCCCAAAGTGGAGAAAGTTCGCGAAGATGTGTTACTGCATTCCGGGTAACTTCGATGGCACGGTCAACTTCTTCTTCAGTAGTAAACCGACCCAAACCAAAACGGATGGAAGAGTGCGCCAAATCATCCGATAAACCTAAGCTTTTCAAAACATAAGAAGGTTCTAAAGATGCCGAAGTACAAGCAGAACCGGAAGAAACGGCCAAATCTTTCATAGCCATCATTAAACCTTCGCCTTCTACATATTTAAAGGAAATATTAGTGGTGTGCGGCAAACGGTGCTCGCGGTTTCCGTTAACGTACGATTCTTCTAATTGCGTTAAAGCAGCTTCCAACTTATCGCGCAAAGCAGAAAGCCGAACCGCATCTTCGTGCATTTCTAAACGACCCAGTTCACAAGCTTTGCCTAAACCTACAATTCCCGGAACGTTCAATGTGCCAGAACGCATGCCTCTTTCGTGGCCGCCACCGTCCATTTGCGCCGTAACTTTAACCCGTGGGTTTTTACGGCGAACATATAAAGCGCCAACACCTTTCGGGCCATACATTTTGTGTCCGGATAAAGCTAAAAGGTCAATTCCGTCTTCAATAACATTTACCGGGATTTTGCCAACCGCTTGTGTGGCATCCGTCATAAACAAAGCGCCAAAAGAATGTGCGATACGTGCAATTTCTTTTACCGGCTGAATTACACCAATTTCGTTATTGCCATACATGATGGAAACCAAAATCGTTTCCTGGCTCATGGCGGCAACCAATTGTTCCAAATCAATTAAGCCATCAGGTTTTGGGGTAAGATAAGTAACCCGGGCGCCTAATTTTTCCAAATGTTTGCAAGCATCCAAAACGGCTTTATGTTCGGTAACCATCGTAATAATGTGGTTGCCTTTTTCCTTGTACATTTCAAAAACACCTTTCAAAGCCAAGTTGTCTGATTCTGTAGCACCGGAAGTAAAAATAATTTCTTTTTCGTTTGCGCCGATCAATTGTGCAACCTGCTCGCGGGCGTAATCAACAGCTTCTTCGGCAACCCATCCAAAAGCGTGGTTACGGCTGGAGGCATTGCCAAATTTTTGCACAAAATACGGAACCATCGCATCCAAAACCCGTGGGTCCATCGGCGTAGTGGCATTGTTATCGAGATAGATAGGAAGATCCATGTTCTTAATTAGATTAAGTATAAATGTTGATGCAAATATATTAAATGTTTTAGCTAAAATTTCCAAAAACCTTAGTAAAATCAGCTTTCAAAGTCATGTTGCTGCAATATTAAAAACGCCGAAACCGTTGCGGTTTTCGAGTTGAAATTTAAACAATTTAAACTTCAATTAGTGTTATTTTACAACAGCACTTTTTTTTAGTGGTAAAAGAAGTATATTTGCGCCTGTTTTTGAAACAACCCTACCGAAATGAAAAAAGAAATTCACCCTTCCAACTATAGATTAGTGGTTTTTAAAGATATGTCTAACGATTATTCTTTTATCACTAAATCTTGCATCGAATCCAAAGAAACCGTTCAATGGGAAGACGGACAAGAATATCCGTTGATCAAATTAGAAATTTCGCACACTTCGCACCCGTTTTATACCGGCAAAATGAAGTTGGTTGATACCGCAGGCCGTATTGACAAATTTCGTAACCGCTACAACAAAAAGTAACCCGTTTTTTAAGATATTTTATAGTCCCGGTTTTGCAACCGGGACTTTTTTTATTTTTGCCAAATGGGAATTATTTCTTTTGACGGAAGCACGCGACAAACTTTATTGCCGCTTACGTTTACCCGTCCGGTTGCCGATTTGCGTGTCGGGATGCTCACCATCGCCCAAAAATGGCAGCGCTATTTAAACCAGCCGGTTTCTTATCTAACGCAAGAATACTTACAAACTAAGTTTCCTTTAAAAATTGATGATCAAAATTTACTGATCAATGGCTCTGTTTGCCCGGACGAAGCTTTGCTTGAAGCGATAACGAATTTGCAGGAAGGCGAAGTTTTAAAGCAACAGGGTTTTTTGATTGCAGCAAAAGTTAAAGCCAGCGACGTTAAAAATTTCCAAACGATAAATGCTTCTTTTACCGGCATAAATTATGCGTCTGCTTTTGTAAAAATTAGTTATCCCGAGGATATTTTCAGCAAAAACGATGAAGAATTGCGCAAAGATTTTGCTTCGTTGACCAAAGGGAAAACCAGCGCAAAAATCAGCCAAACCAATACCATTTTAGGCGATATGTTTTTTGCAGAAGAAGGTGCCGCTGCCGAATGTGCGACTTTTAACACACGTTTAGGCCCGGTTTACCTCAGCAAAAATTCGGAAGTTTTTGAAGGTGCCAATATCCGCGGCAGTTTCTTTTTGGGCGAGTGTTCGCAGGTAAAAATGGGCGCCAAAATTTACAGCGGAACAACTATCGGCCCGCATTGTACCGTTGGCGGCGAAATCAAAAATTCGGTGATTTGGGGCTATTCATCCAAAGGACATGAAGGTTATTTGGGCAATTCGGTTTTGGGCGAATGGTGTAATATTGGTGCGGATTCTAACAATTCCAATTTAAAAAATACGTATGCCGAGGTAAAATTGTGGGATTATCCAACGCAAAAACTGCGGAATACAAACCTGCAGTTTTGCGGATTGATCATGGCAGATCATGCCAAATGCGGCATCAATACCATGTTCAATACCGGCACTGTGGTTGGCGTAAGTTCCAATGTTTTTGGCGCCGGTTATCCGCCAAAATTTGTCCCGGATTTTTCCTGGGGCGGAATCAAGGACACTGAAATTTATGCGATAAAAAAAGCATTGGCCACCGCCAAATTGGTTTTTGAACGCAAGAACAGAAATTTTAGCGAAGCAGAAGCTGAAATTTTAAAACATATATTTGAACTGACAAACCCTACACCATTAAAATTAATATGAGACAAAAAATTGTTGCCGGCAACTGGAAAATGAACTTGGATTACAACGAAGGCTTATCCATTTTTTCTGAAATTATCAACATGGTAAATGATGAAGTTACCGGCAAGCAAAGCGTAATTGTTTGTTGCCCATACACTTATTTGCACAGCTTATCGGCTTTGGCCAAAACCCATCCTAAAGTTTCGGTTGGTGCGCAAAATTGCCATCAGGAAGATGCAGGCGCTTACACGGGCGAAATTTCGGCACGGATGATCAAATCTGTTGGTGCAGAATACGTAATTTTGGGCCATTCAGAACGGCGCCAGCATTTTGGCGAAACAAATTTGGTTCTATCGCAAAAAACAAACGCCGTATTAAGCAACAGTTTGAAACCGATTTTTTGTGTGGGCGAAACCTTGGAAGAACGTGAAAGCGGGCAATTTTTTGACGTGATTAAATCGCAAATCAGCGAAGGTTTGTTTCATTTGGATGCGCAGCAATTCGGTCAGGTTGTGTTGGCTTACGAACCGGTTTGGGCGATAGGCACCGGAAAAACAGCAACGGCAGCACAAGCGCAGGAAATCCATGCTTTTATCCGCAAAGAAATTGCAACCCAATTTGGACAGTCAGTTGCAGATGAAACCACCGTTTTATATGGCGGAAGCTGCAACCCAAAAAACGCAAAAGAGCTTTTCTCAGAACCGGATATTGATGGTGGCTTAATTGGCGGCGCGTCTTTAAAATCAAGGGATTTTGTGGATGTGGTTAAGGCTTTTAATTGAGTTCAGTTGCTGGTTGCCGGTTGTGAATTGTCAGTTCTTATCTCATACAAAAATTAGCAGGACAGTTTTAATTTAAAACTCGCAACGGACAACTTACAACTCACAACTTCCTCCAAAATGAACTACATCGAACTTCTTTTCACCACGCTTTACCAGGAAGATTTTCAGCAGGATTTGCTGATGAACGCTTTGGCCGAAGCTGGTTTTGATACATTTGAAGAAGTTGATTTTGGGTTTAAAGCTTACATTCCGGCAGTTGATTTTGACAAGGAAGATTTGGACGATCAATTGGAACCTTTGCACCAAGTTTTAACTTTTTCTTACGAAGTAAACCTCATTCCACATAAAAACTGGAACGCCGTTTGGGAAAGCAATTTTCAGCCCATCCAAATCAAAGACCAGATTTGGGTGCGGGCAACTTTCCATGAACCGCGTCCGGATTTTCCTTTTGAAATTGTGATTGACCCGAAAATGGCTTTTGGCACCGGCCATCATCAAACCACTTCTATGATGATGGATTTTATGCTTGATACTGTTTTTACCGGCAAAAAAGTGCTGGACATGGGCTGCGGCACTGGCATCCTCGCCATTTTGGCTTCCAAAAAAGGCGCAACAGCAATTACAGCGATAGACAACGACCCGATTTGTTGCGAAAGCACGAAAGAAAATGCTGTTTTAAACGGCATTGAAAACATTACGGTTTTTTGCGGGTCAAAAGAAGTTATCCCCAACGAAACTTTTGATGTTATTTTAGCCAATATCAACCGTAATATTCTGCTCGACCAAATGGACACTTATGCGCAACGCCTGTCAGCAAACGGCCAACTGTTTCTAAGTGGTTTTTACGAAAACCCGGATTTGGAGATTTTAAAAACCGGGGCTAAAAAGTGCGGCCTGCAATTTTTGGAACGGAAAAAAATGCAGGACTGGGTTTCTGCAAAATTTATTCGTTAAACTATCGTTAATTTCTACATATGCTATTTTTATAGCATAAAATTTATTCTTGTAATTATAAATTAAATCGCTACTGGTTTTTACATGAAGATACATTTCATTGCTATGGGTGGAAGTGCTATGCACAACTTGGCCATTGCTTTGCACAAAAAAGGTTTTACGGTAACCGGTTCTGATGATGTTTTTACCGAACCATCAAAATCTAGGCTGGATAAATATGGTTTGCTTCCCGCAAATTCCGGTTGGGACGAAAAAAATATTACCCCCGATTTGGATGCCGTAATCTTAGGCATGCACGCCAAAGCCGATAACCCGGAATTGCTGAAAGCGCAAAACCTGGGCATTAAAATATATTCGTACCCGGAATATGTTTACGAACAAGCTAAAAACAAAACACGCGTAGTAATAGGAGGGAGCCATGGCAAAACCACCATCACTTCCATGGTTTTACATGTGCTAAAAGAAGCATCGCTGGATTTTGATTATCTGGTTGGCGCGCAACTGGAAGGTTTTGATACAATGGTCAAAATCACAAACGAAGCGCCGCTGATGGTAATTGAAGGCGATGAATATCTTTCTTCGCCGATTGACCGAAGGCCGAAATTTCATCTGTACAAAGCTAACATTGCGGTCATCAGCGGCATTGCCTGGGACCATATCAATGTTTTCCCAACCTTTGAAAATTACGCAGAACAGTTTTCGATTTTTATTGACACGATTGAAAAAGGCGGCCAATTGATTTATTGCGAAGAAGACAAGGTGCTGAAAAATCTGGTTGAAAACCATTCAACCGAAATCAAAAAAGTTGCTTACTGTTTGCCTCAGCATAAAATCAAAAACGGCATCACCATATTAATTAATAACAATCAGGAATATCCGTTGCAAGTTTTTGGCGATCATAACCTGTTGAATTTACAAGCGGCAAAAGCAGTATGTACGGCATTGCAAATTGATGAGGAAATTTTTTACAAAGCCATCAGCAGTTTTAAAGGCGCGGCAAAACGTTTGGAACTGATTGGCCAAAATGAGCGTACAAATATTTATAAAGATTTTGCGCACTCGCCATCCAAACTTTTGGCCACGATAAAAGCAGTGAAAGACCAGTTTCCCGAAAGGAAATTAATAGCCTGCATCGAGCTGCACACGTTCAGCAGTTTGAACAAAAAGTTTTTGCAGGAATATGCCGGAACGATGGACGAAGCAGACGAGGCGATTGTGTTTATAGATCGGCATACTTTTGTTCAAAAAAATATGGAACCTTATGAAAATATGGTGGTAAAAGAAGCATTTAAGAAACAAGATGTAATATTTTTCGACGATGCGAAATTATTGTTCCGGCATCTAAACCAATTAAATTTTAAGGACAGTAATTTATTAATGATGAGTTCGGGGACTTTCGCCGGTACAGACCTGGCAAAATTTTCGGAAAATATATTAGAGAACAATTAAAAAATAAATATTATAATAACTAATTATCAGAATAGCCGTATAAAATGTTGTATTATAAATCGCTTTCAATTATAAATTAAGCAGTATGAAATCTTTAGGAAAAAAAATTAGGTTGTTACGCCATCAAAAAGGTTGGAGCCAGGAAGATGTTGCCAAACAGTTAGACATATCTATCCCTGCGTTTTCAAAAATCGAAACCGGTATTACGGATATTAACTTATCACGTTTGGAGCAGATTTCAAAATTGTACGAAATGACTATCGTTCAATTGTTGACTTTTAACGATGCGGAGCAAGAGCAAAAATCAGCTTCGGAAATTGAATCCATCCAGAAAAAACTGGTTGAGCGCGAAGCCGAAGTGATTGACCTGCAAAAAAAGGTGATCGAACTGTACGAGGAATTAAGACATCCAAAGGCTATGGCCTAAGCTGTACTTTTGGTGGTTTTTGTTGCGTTTATTTAAACAAATAGCGCATCGTAACATGCCTTTTTCCAAATTTTGCATTCATAGCTTCATGCAGGGCGAGCATTTTTGTGTTAAAGTCTCCAACCCACGATAATTCCAGCTCATGGTACTGGTTTAGCGGGTACACATATTCTTTCAGTTTGATAAATATGGCCGATTCTAAACCGTGTTTCTGAAATTTTTGCTTCGTCCCCATTACCACGGCCCTCATCCTGTTTACGCCGCGGTACCTGCGGTAAAGGAATTTCAGTTTGCCAATCAGGTTTAATTTGCCGTTCAGGCCTTTTATCATCTGGTTGGCATCCGGTAAAATGAGTATAAATGCGGCCGGTTCGTTGTTTATGTAGGCAAACCAAATCAGTTTTGGGTCCATAATTGCTTTCATTTTTTCTAAACTCTCGAGGATGGTTTGCTTGTTGATGGGTGTAAATCCGGCAAAATCATGCCAGGCATCGTTGTAAATTTCAATAAAGTCAGCCGCAAAGCTGTCTATTTTTTTAACATCAAAACTCTGGAAATCGTAACCCGGCTTTTTGGCCACCCAATTGGCTATTTGCGTAAACCGGTCAGGAAAAGGTTTGTAAACCTCTAAGTGGTTGGTAATTTGCTCGTACATTTTGTAAAAGCCGTAATGGTCAAAAAAGGCTTTATAATAAGGATGATGATAATTCATGCCGAAGGAAGGATGTGTAAAACCTTCCACCAGCAAGCCCCAAAAGCTGTCGTTCTCACCGAAATTAATTGGGCCGTCCATCGCCTCCATGCCCTGGCTTTTTAACCATTCTTTAGCGGTGTCAAAAAGTAAAAAGGCAACTTTTTCATCTTGGATGCTTTCAAAAAAACCCATTCCGCCAGTTGGCTGGTCGTTTTGGTAAGCTTTTTTTTCATTGATGAAAGCAGCAACACGGCCAATTAACTTTCCGCTGTCATCTTTCACAATCCAACGGGTGCATTTTCCGTGTTGAAAAAAATTGTTCTTTTTTGGGTCGAAAACTGCTTCTACGTTTTCATCCAGCGGACAAACCCAGTTTGGGTCGTTTTTGTAAATGTCCCTGGCAACATCTAAAAAATCTTTACGGCCCTTTTTGTCCAGTACTTCTGTGATAACCATTCCTGTTTGTTAAAAACTCAAAGATAATTAAAGCATGTGCTTTTTGGCGTATTTTATTACATACTGTTTTTATGCCTGCTGTTTTTGCTTTTGCAGATTTTGTATTGTTGCAGCAATCGGTGAAAACTTAGAAGCTATTTAGAAATTTATTTTTATGCTTCTTTTATCACCTAAAAAAATAGGAAGTGCCTGTTTTTTTAATTGGTTTGGATTGATGCCTACACCAATTTTTATAGGGTAAAAGAAGCATGGGCATTTTTGGTGTATAGACTTAAACAGCTTCATAAATTATTTTAAATGGAATTTTATAAGATTTTATCAAAACAGTAATTGTTGATACAGTTTCATTTTAAATAAACAAGTGTTGCCATCAGGAAATAAATAAGTAAGGTTTTGCTTATTACTAAAAATACTTCTTTTATTGTATAAAATATTAGTAATCAAATATTAAATATATAATTGACCGGTTTTGGTGTTGTAATAATAAGTATTTAAGGCACAAACAAAAGCAATTGGGCTGCGTTAAAAGAAACAGGTTTGGATGCTTTAAATTAAAGTAGTTTCCGCCAAAAAAATTGAGCCAAAAAAATTAACCAAAAATAACTATCGCATTTTGAAATCTGCATTAAAGCACTAAACGTATATCCAATCAAATCGCTCAATAAATCAAACTCAACTAATTATTACTATGGAAATTTTCACAAAAAAAAGTGATCAGCTCCTGACTTCCCCGGAAGCTGAGCAATCACAAAAAATGCAGAGGAGACAAGTCCTGCGTTACGCTGGTGTAGGAACTGCAGCAGTAGGTTTATTTGCAGCTGAAGCATGTAAAAAAGACAGAAACAATTTTACAGGTGTTTATTTGGGAAGCGGCGACATTGGTATTTTAAATTATGCTTATGCTTTAGAGCAATTAGAAGCTGCTTTTTACATCAATGTAGTGTCAAACAGTGCTTTTACAACGCAGTTTAGTGCTGATGAGCAGATTTTGATTACCGAAGTTAGAAATCACGAGGTTTTACACCGCGAGTTTTTTAAAGCTGCTTTAGCAGGAAATGCAATTGCCTCTCTTGCCTTTAACTTCTCGGCCATCAATTTTGGAACCCGTGCAAGTGTTTTGGCTGCTGCAAAATCTTTTGAAGATTTAGGTGTTTCTGCTTACAATGGTGCAGGTTATTTAATCCAAAACCCAACTTACTTAACTTTGGCCGGTAAAATCGTTTCTGTTGAAGCCCGTCATGCAGCTTATTTCAGGGATTTGGTTTCTCCAAATACTTTTGTTGGGCAGGATGTTGTTAATGTTGCTCAAAACGGTTTGGAGTACGAAAAAACACCGCAATATGTATTGGGAATGGCTAGTGCCTACATCACCACACCTATCAACGCAGACGATCTACCAACCTCTTAAAAAATTAAAATCATGGATTTATTAAATATTATTGAAGAAATTGAAAAGGTTGACCCTGAGTTTCAGGATAAGATCAGCCCGCGCCGTGCAGCTATCAAAAACATCACCAGCTTTGGCTCAAAAGTAGCTGTTGCTGCCATGCCGTTTGCCTTGGGTTCTTTGTTTAAAAAAGCTTATGCACAACAGTCTTCCAGCAGTATCGTTGGTGTTTTAAACTACGCTTTGCAATTAGAGTTTTTAGAATCTAATTTTTACAATGCCGGTTTAACTTCCCCTGCATTCGCTGTAATGAAAGGTACTTTAAGCCAAAGCGAATTAGCAGGTTTAACTTTGATCCAAACGGACGAAAACAACCACGTAAAGTTTTTGCAAAACGTAATCACTTCTTTAGGTGGAACACCAGTTTCTTTTACCGCTGCCAATTTTGATTTTACTGCGCAAGGAACTTTTGCCGATGTTTATGTAAATAGCAACACTTGGTTGGCAGTTGCCTCCACTTTTGAAGACACAGGTGTAAGAGCGTACAAAGGCCAGGCGCCAAATTTATTGCGCAACAAAACAGTTTTAACGGCTGCCTTGGATATCCACTCTGTTGAGGCACGTCATGCTTCCCATTTACGCCAATTACGCCGCAACAGACAGTTGGTGTTAGGAACAACTTCTGCTAACTCTATCAGACCATGGATTACTGGTGCAAATGATTCTGGCGTTCCTGCAGTTGCTGCTTCTTACGCAGGTGAAGACAACGTAATTCAAGGTGGCGTTAATGTTGCTACCGGATTATCGGCTTATAACACCATTGCCGGTGCAAACGCAACAACAAGTGCTCAGCAAGCTTTTGATGAGCCTTTAGATATGCCAACAGTTGTTGGTATTGTAACACCGTTTTTTAAATAAGAAAGTCAATAATATTAAAAGTAAAAAGGAGCGAAAATTTCGCTCCTTTTTTTATGCGATAAAAACAGTATCAATAATTGATTACCTGTTCTTCCAGTTCCTGCGGCAGTTGGCGCCACTGGTATTTTTGGTTGCGCAGTTGCGGTTCGAACCCTGCTTCCATAATCGCATCCTGAATTCCTTTTGCCGTAAAACGGTGCGGTGCGCCTGCGGCAGAAACCACGTTTTCTTCAATCATAATCGAACCAAAATCATTGGCACCGGCTTGTAAACACAATTGGGCAACTTGCTTTCCAACCGTCAGCCACGAAGCTTGGATGTTTTTGATGTTCGGCAGCATAATCCGGCTTAAAGCAATCATCCGGATATATTCGTTGCCGCTTACATTATTGGTGATGCCACGCACTTTCCGCAACAAAGTTCCGTCGTCCTGAAAAGGCCAGGGGATAAAAGCGACGAAACCATAAGCATCAGCCGGTTTTTCGGCTTGTACTTCGCGTATCCAAACCAAATGTTCAATGCGTTCTTCCAAAGTTTCTACATGCCCAAACATCATCGTTGCAGAGGAAGGCAAGTTAAGCTGATGGGCAGATCGCATCACATCCAGCCATTCTTTTCCGCCGCATTTCCCTTTTGAAATCAAACGGCGAACACGGTCGTTCAAAATTTCTGCGCCTGCTCCAGGAAGCGAATCTAAACCTGCTTCTTTTAAGGCCGCTAAAACTTCAGTGTGGCTTAGCTTATCTAATTTGGCAATATGTGCAATTTCCGGCGGGCCTAAAGAATGCAGCTTTAAGTTTGGATACAATTTTTTTAGTTCCGAAAATAAATCAACATAAAACTTCAAACCCAAATCCGGGTGATGGCCGCCTTGCAACAAAAGTTGGTCGCCGCCGTAACGGAAAGTTTCTTCGATTTTTTGTTTGTAGGTTTCGATATCGGTAATGTAACTGTCTTCGTGTCCCGGCCGCCGAAAAAAGTTACAAAACTTGCAATTGGCAATACAAACGTTGGTGGTGTTTACATTACGGTCTATCTGCCAAGTTACTTTGCCATGAGGAACCTGGATTTTCCGCAGTTCGTTTGCCGTAAACATCAGTTCGGCGGTAGAAGCATGGTTGTAAAGAAAAAGGCCTTCTTCAATTGTTAAAAACTCAAACTGAAGGGCGCGGTCTAACAGTTCTGCTGTATTCATGTAACAAAGGTAGCTATCGGCAGACAGTTTTTAGCGATTAGCAATCAGCAATCAGCTTTTAGCTGTCAAACATAAGCCATAATTTCTTGAAGCTATCAGCTTTCGGCTTTCAGAAAACATGCTTAAAGTTATCCGATAAAAACAGTATCCGAAATACCTTCAACTTCAGTTTAAATTTAGGCTGATAAAAGAAGTATGCTGAGGTTTTCCCGCTTTTTAGTAACTGATTGCTGACAGCTTTTCCTCACCTAATCATCACCCCCGGCTTGTTTAAAACCGGCAAACGGATAAAATTGGATTCCACAATGCTTTCGGGCAAAAAGATAAATTTTTTATCGTAGATCTGGTCCTTAATGTAGTAGCTCAACCAATACTCATTGTTTAAACCGAAAGTTTGCTCGTCAATCGGCTCGATCAAAGCAAAACTTTTGGAACCAACTTTCGGAAAAACGTGGCGTAAAACAGAAGTTTTCACTTCTTCGCCGTCTTTATGCCCATAACCGCGCGAAGTAACCAGCGCGTTTTCTAGTTCCTCATTTTTTAGGTTGATAAGGTAAACATACCAAACCTTGCTTTCCGGGCCTTCGCCTTCCAGCGCAACGGCAATGGCAACATCTTCAACGATATTTTGTGGGAGGTCTTTAAGCATGAATAATGGATATTAATTTTTGCACGATAAAAGAAGCATTACAAACTACTTCTTCTTCGCAAATTTTTTGACTGGCTTTTTGGGTTCTTTTTCTGCCGCAGCGGCTAAAGTTTTGCAGTCTTCGTAAGTCAATTCTGTTGCTTCTTTGTCTTTTGGAAGTTTGATGTTGAGTTTTCCAAATTTTAAATACGGTCCCCAGCGGCCGTTTTCAATGCGTGCTTCCGGGTCTTCTTTAAACGATTTGATCAATTTGTCGGCATCAGCCTGGCGCTTGTTTTCAATAATTTCGATACCGGCTTTTTCGTCCACATCCAGCGGGTCAACACCTTTTGGCAACGAATAAAACATGCTGTTGTGGCGGATGTACGGGCCAAATTTTCCGATGGCAACCGTCATGTCTTTATCTTCAAACACACCGATTTTTTTCGGAAGTTTAAACAATTCCATTGCTTCTTCCAGCGTTAGCGTTTCGATCATTTGTCCGGTACGCAGGCTGGCATAAGCCGGTTTTTCTTCACCTTCCACCGCTTCTCCAATTTGCACAAACGGGCCGTATCGGCCAATGCGTACCGAAACTTTTTTCCCGCTTTTTGGGTCAATTCCTAAATCACGTTCGCCGCGTGTGCGGTCGGCAGTTTTGATTGTGTCTTCAACTTCCTGATGAAAAGGCTCGTAAAATTTATGCAGCATTTTGGTCCAATCTTCCAAACCTTGTGCAATTTCGTCGAACTTTTTTTCTACAACCGCTGTAAAATTATAATCAACAATGCCGTTAAAATGCTGCACTAAAAAATCGTTCACCACAATCCCAATATCCGTTGGAAACAATTTTGATTTTTCGGCACCCGTAATCTCTGTTTTTTGTTCTTTAACTACTTTTTTGTTAGCCAGCGTTAACACATTAAAACTGCGTGTTTTTCCTTCACGGTCTTCCTTCACCACATAACCGCGGTTTTGGATAGTCGAAATGGTTGGCGCATAAGTAGAAGGACGGCCAATGCCCAGTTCTTCCAGTTTTTTTACGAGCGTGGCTTCTGTATTGCGGGCGGGAGGGCGGGAAAAGCGTTCTGTCGCGTTCAAATCGCGCAAGTTTAATTGCTGGCCTTTTTCTAACGGAGGTAAAATGGCGTTATCGCTGTTGTCATCGGCTTTGTTTTCTTCTTCCTCGTCCAAAGATTCTAAATAAACTTTTAAAAAACCATCAAAACGTAACACTTCGCCGTTGGCAACCAGTTCTTCTTTTCGGGTGGAGATACTGATTTTAGCGGTCGTTTTTTCAAACAAAGCTTCGCTCATTTGCGAGGCAATAGCACGTTTCCAAATCAATTCGTATAAACGGACTTCTGCGGATTCCCCATCAGTTGTATGATGGTTAAAATAAGTTGGGCGGATGGCTTCGTGCGCTTCCTGCGCGCCGGCCGATTTGGTTTTGTATTTTCTGAACTGGTAATATTTATCGCCGTAGGCCGATTTGATTTCTTTGGATGCCGCCTCCAAAGCCGTATCCGATAGGTTGACGGAATCCGTCCTCATATAAGTAATTTTCCCAGATTCGTATAAACGTTGCGCAACCGACATGGTACGCGAAACCGAAAAACCTAATTTCCGGCTGGCTTCCTGCTGCAAAGTTGAAGTGGTAAAAGGGGCAGCCGGGGCGCGTTTTGATGGCCGGGTTTCTAAACTGCTGATTTTGAAAATGGCTTCGGCACAATCGCTCAAAAACTTTTCGGCATCGCTTTGCTGCACAAATCGGTTGGACAGTTCGGCTTTAAAAACCTCTTTATTTTTTCCGGTAGTAAAAACAGCAATGACGCGGTAAGCGGCTTCCGGTTTAAATTTGTTGATTTCGCGCTCCCGTTCCACAATCAAACGAACGGCAACCGATTGCACGCGACCGGCAGAAAGGGAAGGTTTAATCTTTTTCCACAACACGGGCGAAAGTTCAAAACCTACCAATCGGTCTAAAACGCGACGTGCCTGCTGTGCATTAACCAGGTTGTAATCTATTTTTCGGGGAGATTCTATCGCTTTTAGAATGGCAGGTTTGGTGATTTCATGGAAAACGATTCGGCGTGTAGTCGCATCTTTTAAGCCTAAAGTTTCAAACAAATGCCAGGAAATGGCCTCGCCTTCGCGGTCCTCGTCCGAAGCAAGCCAAACCACATCGGCTTCTTTGGCCAGTTTCTTTAACTCGTTCACTACCTGCTTCTTATCCGCAGGAACTTCATACTTCTGGGCAAAACCGTGGGCAATATCAATGGCATCTTCAGATTTTACCAAATCACGGATATGTCCGTAACTTGATTTTACTGTAAAATCTTTGCCAAGGTAACCTTCAATGGTTTTGGCTTTTGCCGGAGACTCTACAATGAGTAAATTTTTTGCCATTAATGGAATTTAGTTTTTGCAAAGGAAACACAACAATGCGCTAACTACAATATTTATTTTTGTAAATTAAACAGAACCAATTGTAAACACTAAAAAAGTACCGGTAAAAGAAGCATCCCTTATCGGTGAAACTTAAATTAAAAACCCTCCGCCCAGCAGATCGTTCCCCTCATAAAATACAGCCGATTGGCCTGGCGCAATACCGGCAACACGGTGATGAAAATCAATTTTTAAATGATCGTTCATTTGCGTAACCGTACTCAAAGCGCCCTGGTCTTTGTAACGTATTTTTGTAATTGCTTCAACTGAATTTTGCAGGTTTTCGTATTTGATCAGGTTAAAATCGCGCACCCAGGCTTCGCTGCTTTCCAAGTCTTCCTGTTCGCCCAAAACAACCGTATTCGTGTTTGGTTCGATTTTAGTTACAAACATCGGTTTGCCCAAAGCTATTCCCAAGCCTTTACGCTGGCCAATCGTGTAAAACGGATAACCCTGATGCTTACCGACAATGGTTCCGTCTTGTAAAACAAAGTTTCCGCCTGCAACGCGTTCTTCCAAATCTTCTACCTGATGTTTTAAAAAAGCGCGATAATCGTTATCCGGCACAAAGCAAATTTCGTAGCTTTCGCTTTTGTTAGCCAATTCCAATTGTCCCATTTCCACCGCCATATTTTTAATTTCGGCTTTGGTAAAAGAACCTAACGGAAACTGCGTCCGGGCCAAATTCTTCTGCGAAACGCCCCACAAAACGTACGATTGGTCTTTATGCTCATCGCGCCCTTTGGAAATCACGTAGCGGCCATTATCTTGTTGCCTAATATTGGCGTAATGGCCAGTTGCAATAAATTCGCAATCCAGTTTATCGGCCCGTTTTAACAAAGCTTCCCATTTAATATGTGTGTTGCACAAAACGCAAGGGTTTGGCGTACGGCCAGCCAAATATTCGTCCACAAAATTATTGATGACGGAACCGCCAAACTCGTTGCGGATATCTAAAATATAATGCGGAAAGCCATAACCAACAGCCAATGCGCGTGCATCGTTTATGCTATCCAAACTGCAGCAGCCGGTTTCTTTAGAACTGGAGCCGGAAGAAGCATAGTCCCAGGTTTTCATGGTCAAACCAATCACTTCATAGCCTTGCTCATGCAGCATCACCGCTGCTACCGAACTGTCTACACCGCCACTCATGGCTACCAATATTCTTCCGTGTCTGCTCATTTTAATTAACGCAAAGGTAAGCTAAGAAAAGTAGATATAAAAAAAGCATGGTCAGGCATAAGTAAATAGTGTTTGGCGTTTAACTTTTGGTATTTGGTTTTGCCCAAAAAGAAATGTTTGTAAAGTTTTAAAGAAAATTGATTTTTTGAAAAACATTTTTATACTTTAGCCAGCACAACCAATTATCCTATTTTAATTTTTCAAATATATGGCCAGCAATGAGTATGATGCAATTGTAATTGGTTCCGGTATTTCTGGTGGCTGGGCAGCCAAAGAACTGACCGAAAAGGGACTAAAAACAATTATGTTAGAGCGCGGTAAGAACATCGAGCACATTAAAGATTATGTAAATGCCAATAAAGCGCCTTGGGAATTTCCGCACCGCGGTGGCAAAACCCAGCAAATGATCAAGGACTATCCGGTTTTAGCGCGGGACTATACTTTGAACGAAAGCAATTTGGATTATTGGGTGAACGAAAAAGAAAGCCCTTACACCGAAGTTAAACCGTTCGACTGGTTTCGTGGATACCATGTTGGCGGGCGTTCGCTGATGTGGGGAAGGCAATCCTACCGGTGGGCCAACTCTGATTTTGAAGCTAACATGCGTGATGGTATCGGCGTAGATTGGCCAATACGATATAAAGACTTAGAAAAATGGTATGGTTATGCAGAGCGTTTTGCAGGCATTTCCGGTAATCGTGATGGTTTAGCTATTTTGCCAGACGGGGATTTTATGCCACCGATGGAGCTAAATGTGGTTGAAAAAGATGTTGCAGCCCGCTTAAAACAACATTACAAAGGCATGCGCCCCATGATTATTGGCCGTACCGCTAATATTACGCTTCCGCACCACAATCGTACAAATTGCCAGTACCGTAACAAATGCTGGTTAGGCTGTCCGTTTGGTGCTTATTTTAGTACGCAATCTGCAACCTTGCCCGCTGCTATGGCAACAGGCAAGTTAACGGTACGTCCGTTTTCTATAGTTACCAAAATTTTATATGATAAAGACAGCAAGAAAGCTACAGGTGTGGAAGTGCTCGATGCAGAAACAAAACAGACTTATGAATACAAGGCTAAGATTGTTTTTGTAAATGCTTCAACCATAAATTCTGCCTGGATATTAATGAATTCTGCTACAGATATTTGGCCGGGTGGTTTAGGTAGCAGCAGCGGAGAATTAGGTCATAACTTGATGGACCATCACTTAAATGTAGGTGCATCCGGGACTGTAGAAGGTTACGAGGATAAATATTATTTTGGCAGAAGGGCAAACGGATTCTACATTCCGCGTTTTCGCAATACCAACGGCGAAAAACGAGATTATATTCGTGGTTTCGGTTATCAGGGAAGTGCCAGCCGCGATGGTTGGAGCCGTGATATTGCCGAAATGAATATCGGAGGTGATTTCAAAGATGCGCTATCAGAGCCAGGTAGCTGGAAGATTGGCATGGGTGGATTTGGCGAAACTTTGCCTTATCACGACAACAAAATCACGATAGATAAAAGCAAAAAAGATGCCTGGGGCTTACCGGTGGTAGCTATTGATGCGGTGATTAGAGACAATGAAAAGAAGATGCGGGTAGATATGATGCAGGATGCCAAAGAAATTTTGGAAGCTGCAGGCGCTAAAAACGTGCAGGGAAATATGCAGGAAGCTGTGTTAGGTAAAGGTATCCATGAAATGGGGACGGCCAGAATGGGACGTGATCCTAAAACTTCCGTGCTAAACGAATGGAACCAGGTTTGGGATGCCAAAAATGTATTTGTAACCGATGGTGCAGCCATGGTTTCTTCCGCCTGCCAAAACCCTTCCCTTACTTACATGGCGCTAACTGCCCGTGCCGTTGACCATGCCGTAAGCGAAATGAAAAAACTGAATATTACCTGATCCTAAAACCTGTTTAAGCTTTGTTGAAAGTCTTTTGATATTTTAAAAATTGGTGCCGATGCTTCTTTTACCCTATAAAATTTGGCCGCTGCATCAATTGCATAAACTAAAAACTAAAGGTTTGCCATTTTTATAGCGATAAAAGAAGTATCAAAATTCAATGAAGTAAATCTTAAACTTCTTTTTGAAATTAGAACAAAACTAAACCATTAAGAATAAAAATCATGACTGAAAACCATTTAGAACCGCAAGACAAGTCGCGGCGTGTTTTTATTAAAAATGCCGCCGTTGCCGCCGCCGCTTTTACCATTGTTCCCCGCTTTGTTTTAGGCGGAAAAGGGTATACCGCACCAAGTGATAAGCTGATTGTTGCCGGTGTTGGCGCCGGTGGAAAAGGCCAGAGCGATATTGCTAATTTTTACAAAAGCGGCAAAGCAGAAATTGGTTTTTTATGCGATGTGGACGACAGGCGCGCAGCCAAATCTGTGGCCAGTTTCCCTAAAGCAAAATATTATAAAGACTGGCGCAAGCTGTTTGATAAGGAGGCAAAAAATATTGATGCCGTATCCGTATCAACCCCTGACCATAACCACGCCGTTATTGCATTGGCCGCCATGCAGCACGGCAAACATGTCTATGTACAAAAACCCATGACCCATGATATTTATGAGGCACGTATGCTGACAGAAGCGGCCAAAAAATACAAAGTGGTTACGCAAATGGGCAACCAGGGCTCATCAAACGATGGCACAAGGCAATTGGCCGAATGGTATGACGCCGGTGTAATCGGCGATGTACATACCGTTTATTGCTGGACAGACCGCCCGGTTTGGCCGCAAGGCATTCCATGGCCAACCACCAAAGCAGATATTCCAAAGGAATTAGATTGGGATTTATGGTTAGGTACGGCCCCTGAAAAAAATTATGTTGATAAATTAGTCCCTTTTAACTGGCGCGGCTGGTGGGATTACGGAACCGGTGCTTTGGGCGATATGGGCTGCCATTTGGTAGAAGCGCCTTTCCGGGTGTTGGGTTTGCAATACGCAAAAGATGTACAGGCCAGCGTAGGCAGTGTTTATGTAGATGAATTTAAACGTGGCGTTTTCCCGGATAGCTGTCCGCCTTCCAGCCACGTTACGCTTACTTTCCCTAAAACCAAAAAAACAAAAGGCGATATTATCCTGCATTGGATGGATGGCGGCATTCAGCCGGAAAGGCCGGAAGAATTAGGGGCCAATGAGAAATTCGGAGACGACGGCAATGGTATTTTGTTCATCGGCACCAAAGGGAAAATGATGGCCAGCACGTATTCAGAAAATCCTTTGTTGTTGCCAACATCACGTACCAACGAAGTTCATGTAAAGCAAACCATTGCGCGTGTGCCCGGACAAGCAAACGGACATTACGCCCAATGGGTAGAAGGTTGTTTGGCAGGTTACGGCAAAAAAGAATTAAGTTCGCCGTTTGAATTAGCCGGGCCATTAACAGAAGCTTTATTGATGGCCAATTTAGCGGTAAGGGGAAATGATTTGAAAGGCGGCCACATCAAAATGCTTTGGGACAATCAAAACATGAAGATCACCAACTTTGACGATGTAAATCAATATGTAAAACGCGAATACCGGCAGGGCTGGAGCTTGAGGGCATAAGTTTTAATTATTAAATACTTTATGGGCCTGTTTAAATTTGCACAAGAATAAAAATGACGATGCTTCTTTTACCCTATAAAAATTGGTGTCCGCATCAATTTTAATAAACCAAAATTTACGGTTTTTTAGGCGATAAAAGAAGCATGGGAAAATATATCGAACAAATTTTAAACAGGACCTAAATACTGTTTTTAGCACATAAAAATATGGATAGAAGAGAAGCCATAACAAAAGTTGCCTGGTTATTGGGCGGCACAGTTTTAGGGGCCGAGTTTTTTTTGCAAAGTGGTTGTAAATCAACACCCGAAAAAGTAAGCGAATTATTTAACACCGACCAAATCGGTTTTATGGATGAAGTTGGCGATACCATTTTCCCGGCAACCAGTACGCCTGGTGCAAAAGAGGCTGGCATTGGCCATTTTATGGCCACGATGGTAAAGGATTGTTACTTGCCGGAAGACCAGAAAGTGTTTACCAAAGGTTTGTCGCAAATAGATAACGCCAGCCAGAAAAAGCACGGCAAAAAATTTATGGAAAGCAGCCCGCAGCAACGCACCGCTTTGTTGGTTGAGCTGGACAACGAGCAAAAAGCGTATCAAAAAACAAAGAAAAAGGAAGACCCGAACCATTATTTCAGGATGATGAAAGAGCTAACCATGCTGGGCTATTTTACTTCCGAGGTTGGCGCTACCAAAGCTTTGCGCTATATGCCTATACCCGGAAAATACGATGGCAATTATCCCTATAAAAAAGGCGATAAAGCCTGGGCACTTTCCTAAACTACAATGATGAGGTTAAAATTAGGAATGATTGGCGGCGGCCAAGGCGCATTTATCGGTGCTGTCCATCGCATTGCGGCACGGATGGACGATCAGTACGAATTGGTTTGCGGCGCTTTTAGCAGTGATCCTGCAAAATCCAAAGCCAGCGGTTTATTGCTCAACCTGCCCGAAAACCGCGTTTATAATTCGTATCAGGAACTGATTGAAAAGGAAAAGCAGTTGCCCGAAAACGAGCGTGTACAAGTGATCAGCATCGTAACACCAAACCATCTTCATTTTGCACCAGCAAAAGAAGCATTGGAAAACGGCTTTCATGTTATTTTGGATAAACCGGCCACATTTTCTTTGCAGGAAGCAAAAGACTTGCAGAAAGTGATCGAACAGACCGGAAATTTCTTTTGCCTTACGCATACTTACACCGGATATCCGATGGTAAAAGAAGCACGGCAGTTTGCACTTTCAGGAAAGTTGGGAAAAATCCGCAAAGTTTATGTAGAGTACCCGCAAGGCTGGCTGAGCAAGTTTGAAGAAGGCGGAAATAACAAACAAGCTTCCTGGCGTACCGACCCGACCAAAAGCGGTATGGCAGGGGCAATGGGCGATATCGGGACACATGTTTTCAATTTGTGCGAATATGTTTCCAACCTATCCGTTACAAAGCTTTGTGCCGATGTTAACATTGTGGTTGAAGGGCGGCAGTTGGATGATGACGGCGCAGTTCTGCTAAAATTTAACAATGGCGCGAGCGGCGTTTTGATGGCCACGCAAGTTGCAGCCGGAGAAGAAAACAATGTCAAAATCAGGGTTTATGGCGAAAACGGAGGGATTGAATGGCAACAGTTTGATGCAAACTCTTTGCTGGTAAAACTTTTGGACAAACCGGTAGAAGTTTACCGGACCGGCGGCAGCTATACCAGTTCCTTCGCCCAAAAAAATACCCGAACACCTGCTGGCCATCCCGAAGGTTATCTTGAGGCTTTTGCCAATCTTTATAAAAATTTCGCTTTTACCATTCAGGCGCATTTGGCAGGAAAAACACCCGAACCGGAGTGGCTGGATTTTCCGGGAATTGAAGAAGGCATCCGCGGAATGGCCTTTATCGAAAACGTAATTGCATCCGGAAAGTCTTCCGAAAAATGGACGGACTTCAAAATATAAATCATGACTACTTTATTAGGACCTGCCATATTTTTGGCCCAATTTATTTCTAACGAAGCTCCTTTTAACAGTCTGGATGCCATTTGCAAATGGGCTGCTGACCTTGGTTTTCGGGGTATCCAACTGCCTACCAACAATGCTTCTTTTATAGACCTAAAATTGGCCGCAGAAAGTAAAACTTATGCCGATGATTTGAACGGGAAAGTGATGGGTTATGGCTTGCAAATCACCGAACTTTCTACACATTTGCAAGGCCAGTTGGTGGCAGTCAATCCGGCTTATGATACTTTGTTTGATGCTTTCGCGCCGGATCAGGTAAAAAACAACCCCAACGCACGTAAAGAATGGGCCATACAGCAATTAAAGTATGCCGCAAAAGCTTCCCAAAATTTGGGATTGCATGCCCATGCTACTTTTAGCGGTGCTTTATTATGGCCGATGGTTTATCCCTGGCCGCAACGCCCGGCGGGTTTGGTAGAAACCGGTTTTACAGAATTAGCAAAACGGTGGTTGCCGATCCTGAATGAATTTGACGAATGCGGTATTGATCTGTGCTACGAAATCCACGCCGGAGAAGACCTGCACGATGGTATAACTTACGAAATGTTCCTCGAAAAAGTGAACAACCACCCGCGCGCTTGTTTATTGTATGATCCTTCCCACTTTATTTTGCAATGTTTGGATTACCTGGATTACATTGATATTTACCACGAACGCATCAAAATGTTCCATGTAAAAGATGCAGAGTTTAACCCAACCGGCAGGCAAGGTGTTTACGGCGGTTACCAAAACTGGATTGACCGTGCTGGCCGTTTCCGCTCTTTGGGCGATGGCCAGGTGGATTTTAAAGCAATTTTTAGTAAGTTGGCCGCTTATGATTACAAAGGCTGGGCGGTTTTAGAATGGGAGTGTGCCATTAAAAACCAGGAAGACGGTGCCCGGGAAGGTGCACAATTTATTCAGGACCACATCATCCGGGTAACCGACAAAGCCTTTGATGACTTTGCAGCTTCCGGTGCCGATGCTTCTTTTAACAAAACTTTATTAGGAATATAATTAATACAAATACCATGAAAAAAACTGCCATTATTTTAAGCCTTTGTGCTGTAATTGCTGCTTGTAGCAATAATAAATCTAATCAATCTGTAAGCAACGATAGTGTAACTGCCGCTAACGTAACTGCAAAAAGCCAAAATAGCGATGCCGATACCAACGTGAACAGCATTGGTACAGAAAGGACCGGCGCAACTTCATCATCTAAGGGTGCACAATTGCTTGCTGCCTCTGATTGTTTGGGCTGCCACAAAGAACATGAAAAATTAATTGGCCCGGCTTATGCCGATGTGGCCAAAAAATATGAAAACAATGATAAGAACATTGACTATCTGGCCAATAAAGTAATCAGCGGCGGAAAAGGCGTTTGGGGTGATATCGCGATGACACCACATCCAAACCTGCCTTTAGCAGATGCCAAAGAAATGGTAAAATATATATTGTCATTAAAATAAACCATACTCTTTTTACCTACCTAAAACCTAAATTATGACTGCTGCCATCCGCACCAAGTTATCGGCCATGATGTTCCTGGAATTTTTTATCTGGGGTTCATGGTTTGTAACCCTGGGAACGTACTTGTTAAAAGACCTGAAAACTTCCGGTATAGAAGTTGGGGCTGCGGTAACCACGCAATCCATAGGAGCTATTGTTGCACCGTTTATCATCGGTTTAATAGCTGATAAGTTTTTCTCGGCACAAAAAATCCTGGGTGTTTTACATTTATTGGGTGGTGCGTTATTGTGGTGGGCTTCTACTGCAAGCAATTTCTCTGCATTTTATCCGGTGATTTTGGTATATATGATTTTGTATATGCCCACATTGGCTTTGGTCAATTCAGTTTCCTTCCGGCAGATGCAAAACCCAAGCAAAGAGTTTCCGCCCATCCGTGTTTTGGGAACGATTGGCTGGATTGTGGCCGGTGTTTTAATCAGCTATCTAAACTGGGACAAGCAAGGCGGAGAAGCAGCTTTGGTAAATACCTTTAAAATGGCTTCCATTGCTTCCATCATTTTAGGTTTGTTCAGTTTTACTTTACCAGCAACGCCACCGGTAAAAAGAGGCGAAAATGTTTCTGTTGGCGATATGTTGGGTTTAGATGCTATCGGTTTGCTCAAAAACAAATCTTACCTCATCTTTTTTATTGCGTCCATTGCCATTTGCGTTCCGCTGGCATTTTATTATGGTTTTGCCAATCCTTTTTTCCAAGAAGCAGGCATGCACGCCACCACGGTAACACAATCTTTGGGGCAGGTTTCCGAGATTTTATTTATGGTGATGATCCCGTTTTTCTTCGTCCGTTTGGGCGTAAAAAAAATGCTGGCCGTGGGCATGTTGGCCTGGGCATTGCGTTATGTTTTGTTTGCCTACGGCGATGCAGGCAGCAATTACTGGATGCTGATTGCCGGTATCGTTTTGCACGGCGTTTGCTACGATTTCTTTTTTGTTACCGGGCAGATTTATACCGACAACCTGGCTGGCGAACGCTTTAAAAGTGCGGCGCAAGGCTTTATCACGCTGGCCACTTATGGTGTTGGGATGCTGATCGGATCTTTAATTGCCGGACAGATTGTGGACAACTACAAAACTTCTGATACCGCACACAACTGGCAAACTATCTGGTTGATACCAGCCGGAATTGCGGCCGTGGTTTTAGTGTTGTTTTTGCTGTTGTTTAAAGATAAAAACCATATGGAAGCAAACCCGGCTTTAAATTTGGACGAACAGCGGGACATGCGCCTCGATGTTTAATTGATCAAAAAATGGCATCAAAACTAAACCGCCGGTCTGCTATTAAAGATTTGATTGCAGGCACCGTAACCTTGGCCGCTGGCAGCAGCCTTACTTCTTTTACCACATTAAAAATGGAGTCAGTTGCACTAAAAGGAAACATCAACCACTCGGTTTGCCGCTGGTGTTATAATGAGTGTTCGGTAGAAGAACTTTGTGCAGCGGCAAAAAAAATCGGCATCAAAGGCATTGATCTGGTTGGGCCAAAAGACTGGCCAACGCTGAAAAAATACGGTTTGGATTCGCCCATGTGCAACGGTGCCGAGATCAGCCTCACTCAAGGTTTCAACAACAAAAAATACCACGAAACTTTGGTGAAAAATTATTCGGAAATGATCCCGCTGGTAGCAAAAGCCGGTTATACCAACCTAATTTGTTTTAGCGGGAGCCGCGAAGGCATGGACAACGAAACCGGCTGGAACAACTGTGTAGAAGGCTTAAAAAAAGTAATCGGACTGGCCGAAAAACACAAAGTTGTGCTGGTGATGGAGTTGTTGAACAGCAAGGTCAACCACAAAGATTACCAGTGCGACCGAACTTCCTGGGGCGCAGAACTGGCAAAGCGTTTGGGTTCTGAAAACTTTAAATTGCTGTACGATATTTACCACATGCAAATTGATGAAGGCGATATCATCCGGAATATTACAGATTATCACCAATACATCAACCATTACCATACCGGCGGCGTTCCCGGAAGAAATGAAATAGACGATACCCAGGAACTGTATTATCCGGCAATTATGCGTGCAATTTTAAAAACCGGGTTTAAAGGATATGTGGCACAGGAATTTATCCCTTTGAAAAAAGACAAACTTGCATCGCTGAAAAACGCAATAGAAATTTGCGATGTATAAGGGCCTGTTTAAATTTATACAAGTAAATATGCAAATGCTTCTTTTACCCTATAAAAATTGGTGTTTGCATCAACCTGAACAACCGATTGCACACCAATTTTTGTGTGATAAAAGAAGCATAATAACTTAGATAAGTAAATGTTAAACAAGCCCTAATTTACCCTGCTAAAAACAGTATCCCTTTTAAATAACCTAAACCATTTCCATGATCAACAGAAGAAAATTTTTAGCACAGGCCGGTTTAGTGTCGGCAGGTGTTTTGATAAAGCCGGATTTTCTAAACGCATCCATCAACAGTAAACAAATTGGGCTGCAACTTTATACCCTGCGTAATGAACTGCCTAAAGATGTAAAAGGCGTAATTGCCAAAGTGGCGACAGCGGGCTACAAAGAGGTAGAAACTTTTGGCTTTGATAAAAAAACCGGCTATTGGGGCTTAACTTCAAAAGAATTTAGCCAACTGCTGAAATCACATGGTTTGTCCACACCAAGCGGGCATTATGGTTTGGATCAATTTTTTGGAACCGGAAAAACCGATGACCTGAAAGCGTACATCGAAGTAGCACACGATACCGGCCAGTCTTACATTACTGTTCCTTCATTGGCAGAACAATTTATCAAAACCGCGGAAGACTTTAAACAAGTTGCAGATAAAATGAACAAAGCCGCAGCAATTTGTAAAACAGAAGGGCTGAAGCTGGGCTATCATAACCACAACTTTGAATGGAAGCCGGTAGATGGCACCACGTTTTATGATACGATATTAAAATATACCGACCCGGCTTTAGTGCATATGGAGATGGATATTTTCTGGGTTGTACGTGCCGGCCAGGATCCCATCGAAATATTAAACAAACACAAAGGCCGTTATTTTGCGGTCCATGTAAAGGATAGGGATAAAACCAACACCAACCTCAACACCGAAATAGGCAAAGGCAGTATTGATTTTAAAAAGATACTGCCTGTGGCCAAGGCTGCTGGTGTTAAACATTATATTATGGAACAAGAGAATTTTATCAACATTGATCCTTACGTTAGCATTGCAGAAAGTGCTAATTACATGAAAAATAGTTTACCGGTATAATCTATAATCTAATTCATTTCTTTAACCAATTTTAAAAATGATGAACAAACTAATATTAACCGTTTTATTGGCAGGAGGTTTTTCTATGGCGAATGCCCAGCAAGCTGCAAAACATGAAGACACTGAGTTTTACGAACCGGTGCCAAAAGTGGTAACTCCGGGAAAAACAAACAACGAACCGCCTTCTGATGCGGTTATTTTGTTCTCCAATGGTAATTTAAACCAATGGGTTTATACAGACGATAGCAGCAAACCCGTAGAGTGGCCGGTGAGCGGTGATTTTTTTACGGTTAAAAAAGGCACAAGCAACATCGAAACCAAAAGAAAATTTAACAATTACCAGTTGCACCTGGAGTGGAAAATTCCAACAAATATTACCGGCGAAGGCCAGCTTCGAGGAAATAGCGGTGTATTTCTGGCTTCTACCGGAAAAGGCGATTCTGGCTACGAATTGCAAATTCTGGATTCGTACAACAACAAAACTTATGTGAACGGGCAGGCAGGCAGTATTTACAAGCAATCTATCCCGCTAGTAAATGCCAACAAAAAGCCGGGCGATTGGCAAACATATGATATCATCTGGCAAGCACCAACTTTTAAAACAGATGGTTCTGTAAATACCCCGGCTACAGTTACCGTATTTTTTAACGGTGTAGTGGTGCAAAACCATTATGTTTTAAAAGGCGAAACGCTTTACGTTGGCCAGCCGAAATACAAAGCTTACAGCGGAGGCGCACCTATCAAACTGCAGGCGCACGGTGATAAAAGCGAACCGATAAGTTACCGTAATATTTGGGTTCGAGACTTGTAAGCTCACACTAATTTTATGCTGATAAAAGAAGCATCAACAAATTTCAAAAAAACGGCACTAATTTTTTACAGTGCCGTTTTGCTGTTTACAAGTATTTTTCAACCAGTTTTTGCACAATTAAAACCGGCAGCAATTATCCCTGATTTTACTTTGTACACAATGAACGATCAGGTTTTCACCCAAAAGCAACTGAAAAAGGATAGCAAAATTTTATTCTTGTTTTTTGATGCTACCTGCCCGCATTGCCAGTACGAAACGCAGTTGATTAGTTCGCATTACAAAGAATTTAAAAATACAGCATTCTATCTGGTATCAATGGACAAGAAACCTCAGATCCAAAAGTTTGTACATACTTACGGCAAGGCTTTGGAAAATAAAAATAATGTTACCCTTTTGGCCGATGCAAACCGGCAATTTATCGAACGCTTTACACCTTCGCAGTTTCCAGCATTGTATATTTACAACAAAGAAAGGAAGCTGTTAAAATACTGGGATACGCCTGTCAGCATTGATCAGGTTTTGGGTGTCATTTATCAGCCTTAATGATTTTATGGGCATAAAAGAAGCATCTGTAACAATTAAACAAGACAAAAACGAGTAAGCAAATCGTATTCAATCATAAAAAAACTAACCAGTGAAAAGAAGTGCTTTTATCAAAACAACATTAACAGCCGGTTTGGCCGGAAGTGTTTTGCCCGCCATTTCATCCGCAGAAAAAACGGCCAACAAAGACCAGCAGACCGAATTTTACGAACTGCGCATTTATACTTTAAAAGATGAAACGCAGCAAAAACTGGTAGAAGATTATTTTCAAAATGCGGCCATTCCGGCTTTAAACAAATTGGGCAGCAAGAATATTGGTGTTTTTACGGAGATGAAACCCGAAGGGCAAACCAAAATTTATGCGATTATTCCGTTTAAATCTGCCGATGCTTTTTTTAAAATGGAAAACCAGTTGCTGGCTGATACTGCTTATCGGCAGGCTGGTGCTGCTTACCTGAATGCGCCTGCTTCGGCACCAGCTTATGACCGGATTGAAAGTTCGTTGATGCAAGCTTTTAAAACTACGCCAAACTTATTGCCAACAGAGAAAAAGCAGCGTCTTTTTGAACTGCGCCGTTACGAAAGTGCCAGCGAACTGACCGGCAAAAAAAAGATCGAAATGTTTAACGAAGTCGGCGAAAGCGCTATTTTTAAACGTTTAGGTTTTAGGCCCGTGTTTTTTGCAGAAACCCTGATTGGGGAAATGCGGCCAAATTTAACTTACATGATTATGTTTGACGATATGGCCGACCACGACGCCAAATGGAAAAGTTTTGGCGGCGATGCTGAGTGGAAACGCATCAGCTCCATGCCCGAATATTCTGATAAATTGAACGTTTCGCGCATTACTTCTACCTTTTTAATTCCCACCGTTTTCTCTCAAATTTAAACCGGCATACTGTTTTTACCTGGCAAAATTTGTGCTGGTAAAAACAGTATTTGTGTTTCCCTATCTCAGCAAAAATTGCTATTATTGAGTAGCATTTTCCTAAGGCTAACCCAATTATTAAAACCAATTTTAACACTCAAATCATGACGACACGACGTTCATTTCTTAAATCTTCTGCGGTTTATTCTGCCAGTTTGCTGGTAGCACCAAATTTGCTGAATTACAACCACAAGTACATTGGCCTGCAATTATATACGGTAAGAGACGCAATGCAAAATGATCCGGCCGCAACTTTGGCACACGTAGCAAAAATAGGCTACAATTCGGTAGAAGGTGCAACTTACACCGGTTCGCAAAAATTTTACGGCATGGAACCTGCCGCTTTTTCGCGCTTACTGAAGCAGAACGGATTGATTATGCCAAGCAGCCATTATCGTTTGGGCGAAGAAAAAATCAATGGCGAAAGCCAAAAAGGCACGATGATGAGCGGTTGGGACAAAGCGATCGAAGATGCGTCGGCCGTCGGAATTAAATACATGGTTTGTGCTTATCTATCAGAACAGGAGCGCGGCGGCTTAGACCATTACAAAAAACTGGCCCAGGATTTTAACAAAGCCGGCGAAATGTGCAAAAAAGCAGGCATCCAGTTTTGTTACCACAACCATAATTTTGAGTTCGAAAAGCAGGACGGGCAGTTTCCGTACGAAGTTTTGCTGGCCAATACGGATAAAAATAACGTAAAAATGGAAATGGACATGTATTGGGTTACCAAAGCCGGGCAAGACCCGATTGCATTGATCAACAAACATCCGGGCCGTTTCCCGCTTTGGCATGTAAAAGACATGGACAAAACACCCGAAAAGAATTTTTCAGAAGTGGGCAACGGCTCCATAGATTTTAAACAAATATTTAAATCGGCCGATAAAGCCGGCCTGCAGTATTTCTTTGTGGAACAGGACAAAACACCAGGCGACCCTTTTGCCAGTATCACCCAAAGTATCACTTACATCAAGAAAAACTTAGTGTAAAAGAAGCATCCATTTAAAAGCTTTTTTAACAGAATGAAGATGCCCTGCTACAACATAAATTAGCAGGGCATTATTTTATATCTATAAAAACAGTATGAAAACAAAACAGCTTGTTCAAACAGCTTTACCGGTTTTGGCTTTGCTTTTTTCGTTGTCGGTTTCGGCACAAAAAATTGGGGTTTTTGATGGGCAAACCGATGTTGGAAAAAACGTAAAGCCTGGCTCGGCTACTTTCATCCCGCAAAACCAGCAATACATAATTACCGGTGCCGGAACCAATATTTGGGGAAACCAGGACGAATTTCATTTTGTGTGGAAGAAAATGAAAGGCGATTTTATTTTGTACACTAAAGCCGAGTTTGTAGGTTGGAACGGCGTGGAAGAACATCGGAAAGTGGGCTGGATGGTGCGCAAAAACTTAAACGGCAACTCAGCACAAGTAAACGCAGTTGTTCATGGCGACGGTTTAACTTCTTTGCAATACCGCAAAGCAGATGGCGCAACGACAGAAGAAACGCGTTTTAAAATTAACCATGCCAACATCATCCAATTGGAAAGAAAAGGCAACACTTACACCATGCGTGCCGCTAAATACGGCCAACCTTTTGCAACTGAAGCAATAACCAATGTAGATTTAGGCGAGGACGTTTATGTAGGTTTGTTTGTAGGCTCGCACAATGCGGATGTTACAGAAACAGGTATTTTTCGGGATGTGCGCATCACCATTCCTTATAATGGGGCAGCAGGCCAATCTACACAAATGACTTTGGGCAGCAACTTAGAGCTGATGGAAATAGCAACCGGAAACCGGGAAATTATCTACACCGTCCCTAATTCTATCCAGGCACCAAACTGGATGAAAGATGGCAAAAGCCTGATTTATAACGATAGCAAAGGTTTGATGTATAATTTTGATCTCGCCAACCGTCAGCCTAAACCGTTAAATACGGGCGAAGTAAAAAGCAACAACAATGACCATGTGCTTTCTTTCGACGGCAAAATGATCGGGCTGAGCAGTTGGGTAAAAGAGCTGGGCGGTTCTATTGTTTACACCGTTCCGGTTACCGGCGGAATACCCAAGCAAATTACACCAAAAGGGCCGTCTTACATGCACGGCTGGTCTCCAGATGGTAAATATTTGGTTTTCTGCGGAGACCGGGATGGCGAGTTTGACGTTTACAAAGTACCGGCAACCGGCGGAAAAGAAATCCGCCTGACTTCAACAAAAGGGCTGGACGACGGGCCGGAATACACGCCCGATGGCAAATACATCTATTTTAACTCCGTTCGTTCCGGCCTGATGCAAATTTGGCGGATGAGGCCGGACGGAAGCAACCAGGAGCAAATGACCAACGATGATTACAACAACTGGTTTGCACACATTTCTCCGGATGGCAAAATGATGGTGTTTTTAACTTTTCTGAAAACAGAAGTAGAGCCGGGCAGCCACCCGCCTTACAAACACGTTTACATCCGTATGTTGCCTATTGATGGCAAAGGAACGCCAAAAGTACTGGCCTATGTTTACGGCGGGCAAGGTTCTATGAACACGCCTTCGTGGTCGCCGGATAGCAAACACATTGCTTTTGTGAGCAACAGCGATATGGGCAATTAATTTATGTAGGTAAAAACAGTATTACAGATTTGGACAGCTGCGCATCTTTTATAGGTTTAACGATCACAATTATCAACTTTCGTTGTTAAGCAGGTCAAACTTTTGTATTTTAACCATCAGTTTTTAAAAACTGGCAACAACATGATTAAAGTATTACTTGCAGAAGATCACAACGTAGTTCGTAATGGTATAAAATCTATCCTGGAAAAGGATAAGGATTTAGAAATTGTTGCGGAAGCCACCAATGGAAAGCAAGCATTGGAATTGCTGGCAAAAGGCTTTAAAGCGGATATTGTACTGGCGGATGTAAACATGCCGGAAATGAACGGAATGGAAATGACCACGTTGGTTAAACAGCAATTTCCAAAAGTTAAAGTGATTATCCTAACTATGCTGGATCACGAAAAATACATTGTTCAGGCTTTTAAAAATGGTGCTTCCGGTTATATCTTAAAAAATATTACTTCAAACGAATTGATATTCTGCATCAAACATGTTTGCACAAGCGATGACCGGTATATTTGCAACGAGCTTTCTTTGCGCATGTTGGACAAATTAATCCATAAACCGGAAGTGGTTGTTCCGAACGAAAAACCAGAAATAGAACTTTCTAAACGCGAAGTTGAAATATTATCTTTAATTGCCGAAGGTTATACCAACTTAGAAATTGCCGATAAACTTTTTACCAGTAAACGCACCGTTGAAGGCCACCGCCAAAACCTCATTGATAAAACCGGAAGCAGAAACACGGCAGCACTTATCCGTTATGCTATTTTAAGCGGTTTAATTTCATAGATACCATTTCTAAACGTTTTTTGTATTAATACTTGCATCCGCCTGTTTACAAGTATTAATACAATTTATTATATATTTCAATTTTCAATCTTGTTCTTTTCAGATACAATTTTAGATTAAGCAGAAACCTGTTTTTGCTGTTACAAGCCAGGTTTTGTTTTTAAGTTGAAATAAACCTTATAAATATTTAAAGTTTTTCTCTTCTAAAGTTTCCAATCAGGCCTTTGTTTTTCGCATCAGCCTTGCATTTATTTTTAAAACGGGTACTTATCCGAGCCAATTCACAGTATTAATACTTTATAGTTAAAAATCTTTTAAAGACCTTTGAAACATTAATTATTAAACTATGAAAACGTTACTGACCCCACGTTTACTTGGTTATTTGATAAAGAAAGGTTATAAGTTCTTTTTATCTCAAACTACTTGTATAGACCAAGACGATGCTTATGTAGGCATCACTTTAAAACCTGTAAAAAAGCACCCTTTGCTGCAAAAACTGCCCAAGCCTTTTAGCGCCTATTGCAGCATTTTTTATCAGCCTTTTCAAAGGGTTTCGGATAAGGCCAACACAAAAATTTTAGTAGAACTTAATGCGCGGGATTTAAAAAATTTCAAAAATCTTTCTAATCTTTCAACCGCTTTACAATAATTTTATGCTAAAAAAAGTACTGGTACTCGATAACGATCAGCGGATTTTGGACGTAATGCAGGAAGCTCTAAACTACGAAGCTTTTGATATAAACACTTACGACAGTACAGATGACATTTTAGATTTGATCAAAAAGTGCAAACCCAATTTGCTGATCTTAGATTACATATTAATGACGTAAACGGCGGCGAACTTTGCAGCAATGTTAAAAACTGTTCCATCACCAAAAATTTGCCGGTCATCATCTTTTCGGCTTACCCCAAAGTCTTGCAGTCTTTAGGTTTTTATGGTTGTAACGCTTTTATTTCCAAACCTTTTGATTTGTCAGAACTGATAGATAAAGTAACAGAACTGGTAACCGTGCAACCAAAATTAGGTATTAATGCAAGCATAAATTAGTATTAATACTCATTGTAAAACTAATAATTGCCTTTAAAATTGAATACAGTTCAGATAAAAGCACATTCCAGATAATTACAAATATAAACCAGCACGCTATGTTTACAAATTCAGGTATAAACAAGGTATTCCTTGTAGGGCATATTGGCAAAGAACCCCGTTTGCACAACTTTACAGACCAAAAAGAAGTTTTATGTTTTCCGTTGGTAACCAACGAAACCATCAAAAAAAATGGCGATAATGTAGAACTGATTGAATGGCACAATATTAAAATTCCGAAAGAAGTTGCCGCTTCAGGAACCGAACTGTTGCAAAAAGGGCATTTATTGTACATTGAAGGCAAAATACAAACACGCAGTTTTTATGATGAACAGCAAATCAAAAAATACAAGCTCGAAATAATTGTTGTCAAGTTTCAGGTTTTAAATGCTGTTCCTGTATTGCAAGAAGTTTAAATATCCGTACAAATTTTGTAATCAGGTTGAATGCGATTTTGATGTTGGGCTAATTGAAAACAGTTTGTTCAATATTAAAAATCAAAAACCACCAAAAATATACCTGTAAAAGAAGTATCAGGCAAATTTGATCTAAACGCTGCTAAAACTTAGCAGCGTTTTTTTTATGTTGGTTTTTTTCGAAACTAAACTGTTACATAAATTTTGTAAGAAGTTAAAAACATTCGTCCGGCTTGATCTTTAATAAGTTAATGTTTAAAAATAAAATTCCGGTCCTGTTTGCCATAAGCTGCTTTCCCTGTCATCAAACTTATCATCGGTAAAAATGGAATTAGGCGTAGAAATCCTTAAAATATTAAATAAAACCTACGACCCGAACAGCATGGTCGAAACAAAGTTCAAACGCTATGACTTGGCTTTTAAAACAGACGAAGCCGGCAGGCCAATATTGTTGTTTATGGGGCAAAAAGACGAAGATGGCAAAATAAAAGGCGAACGCTACGCACGCAGGCTAAAATTTGGCGAAAACGGCGAAGTAGTTAAAGACCATTGGGACAATAAAGGCAAAGCCACGCAATAACGGATACTGTTTTTACCGGTATAAATTAAGCAACATTTATGAAAAAAGAAGAAATCCACTTTGCGGATTTGAAACGCATCTTGTTCGGCTTGGCGCCCCCGGAGTTTATGATAGAGGTTTTTATCCGAACCCTCATCATCTACATTGCGTTGCTTTTTATTGTACGCACATTAGGGAAACGCATGAGCGGACAGTTAACCATTATGGAAATGGCCGTTATGCTTACCATCGGGGCTATTGTTTCTGTACCGATGCAAGTACCAGACCGCGGGCTTTTGCAAGGTGCGTTACTGTTGCTTTGTATCGCTTTTTTTCAGCGCGGTATTAGTTGGCTGGGTTTTGTGAACGGCAAAATAGAAGATTTAACGCAGGGAAAAGCAAGCATGCTGGTAAAAGACGGCATTTTGCAACTGGACGAAATGAAGAAAGTAAGAATTTCGCACCAACAGCTTTTTGCAGAACTAAGGCAGGAAAACGTTTTTAACCTCGGCATAGTAGACCGTGTTTATCTGGAAGCTTGCGGCGAGTTCAGCATCTTTCAATCCAAAGAACCGAAGCCGGGATTGTCTATCCTTCCTCCGGATGACCAGGAAATTATAAAAACCAAAGAACAGGCTTTTACAAAACCGCCACAACCTATTGAATTAATAGCTTGCATTAATTGCGGTTTTATAAAACCTGAAAACGCAGGCGCGCCTTGTAAAAATTGTGGGCAGGATGAGTGGATAAATGCCATAAACTAAGCAAAAATGAAACCGAACGAAATACATTTACAGGATTGGTTTAGGATATTGGTAGGCGAAGTGCCTGCAAGTTTTTATTTAGAACTGGTCATCAGGGCGGCAGTGTTTTATTTATTATTGCTGGTTGCAATTCGGATGATGGGCAAACGGATGTCATCGCAACTAAGCCGTAATGATTTGGCCGCTATGGTTTCGCTTGCAGCCGCAATTGGTGTCCCGCTTCAATCTCCTGACAGAGGGATAATTCCTGCCGTAATTATTGCCGTTATTGTAGTGTTTGTAGCACGGTGGGTTGCAGCACGGTCATTTAAAAACCAGGATTTTGAAGAATTTTCTCAGGGAAATATAAGTACGCTGGTTAAAGATTCTGTGTTGGACCTGGGCACGATGAAAAAAGCCCGCATCTCGCGCGAGCGGCTTGTTGCCCAGCTTCGTGCCAACAGTATCAAACAATTGGGCAGTGTAAAACGGTTTTATATGGAAGCGGGCGGTTCTTTTACGTTGATACAGGAAGAAAACGCAAAACCGGGACTGTCAATTTTGCCGCATTGGGATAAAGAATTTAATGCGAGTTTAAAAAAATCACAAGAATTGAAAGTTTGCCAAACCTGCGGGACCCTTAAAAAAAACCCTTTTGATCAAAACACAAAATGCCCCAAATGCGGCGACCATAACTGGACGGAAGCGGTAACAGAATAAGCGGATGCTTCTTTTATCAACATAAATTTAGTGTGGTAAAAACAGCATCTGGTCAGCTTACCGTTTCTCATAAATTTGGTTTAAATTTCCGGCTAAATACAATCGCTGCTTTGCGTAAAAGTATTTGATAAAATACCGGTTAAATGAACGAAAGCCAACCGCAACCAAGAACTGTAAATGTTGTCCGCTATGTTATGCCATTGCGCGAAGGCGGTTCTTTACCGGCCATTGCCGAAGCGGACGACGGGTTTTTATATGTACTTAAATTTTGTGGTGCAGGGCAAGGCGTAAAAGCTTTGATTGCCGAACTGATTGGCGGCGAAATTGCGCGTACATTGGGTTTAAAAGTCCCGGAGATTGTTTTTGCCGATTTGGATGTTGCCTTCGGAAGGGCAGAACCGGACGAAGAAATACAGGATTTGCTTAAAGCAAGTGTTGGCCTGAACCTGGCTTTGCATTACCTCTCCGGTGCCATTACTTTTGATCCGGCCGTAACCGTTATCGCCCCAAAACTGGCTTCTCAGATTGTTTGGCTGGATTGCCTGATTACCAATGTTGACCGTACGCCCCGAAATACCAACATGTTACTGTGGCACAAAGAGTTATGGCTGATTGACCATGGTGCGGCTTTGTACTTTCATCATTCCTGGCAAAACTGGGAGGAACAGGCGCGGCGGCCTTTTGTGCAGGTTAAAGACCATGTTTTGCTGCCTTATGCTGCCGAACTGGAAGAGGTTGATGCGGAATTTCGGTCCATCTTAACAAAAGAAAAAATCGAAGCCATCGTATCGCTGATACCAGAAAGCTGGTTAACGCAGGAAGCCGGATCAGCCGAAGAAATGCGACAGGTTTACACCCAATTTTTAACCACAAGAGTGGCCGCATCCGAAATTTTTGTAAAAGAAGCCCAACATGCCAGAGAGATACTTATTTGAGTATGCCGTCATTCGTGTTGTGCCGAGGGTAGAACGGGAAGAGTTTTTAAATGTGGGCGTGGTTTTGTATTGTCCGAAACTTAAATTCCTTCAAACCAAAATTACTGTAAATGAAAACCGTTTAAATGCTGTTTTTACCGGTATAAATTTAGGCGAACTGAAAGCAAACCTTTTCGCCTTTGAAAACATTTGCCACGGCAATTTTGATTTTGGGACGATTAGTAAATTGGATCACGCTTCACGCTTCCGCTGGCTAACGGCAACACGCAGCACCATTATCCAGTCTTCAAAAGTGCATCCGGGCTTGTGCACCGATCCGAAAGAAACGTTGCTAAAGCTGCACGAACAGTTGGTTTTGTGAAAAAGTTAATGGATCATGGTTCATAGTCCATCGCCAAAGTTCGTCATGCTGGACCTCGCACCTCAAACCTGATACCTCTTACCTCAAAATCCTCATTCTCCCCAAGCGGTTAATAACAAATTTCTTTGTCCGCCATAATTGCGGTGTTCGCACAGGTAAATTCCTTGCCAAGTGCCCAAAGCAAAACGGCCGTTTCTAATCGGAATCATAACTGAACTGCCCAGCATGGCTGCTTTTAAGTGTGCCGGCATATCGTCTGCGCCTTCTTCATCATGCAAATAATTGGGGTCATTTTCGGGCACGGCTTTGTTAAAATACATTTCAAAATCTTTACGTACCGTTGGGTCTGCGTTTTCGTTGATGGTTAAAGATGCAGAAGTATGCTGGATAAAAACCTGGCAAATGCCCGTTTTAATTTCCCTGATCTCCGGAAACGCTTGTGTAACTTCTGTTGTTATCAAATGGAAACCTCTTGGCTTGGCTTTCAGTTGCAACGGTTGCTGGTAAATTTTCATTTGGCCTTTTATTGATTTTTAGGTGGTAAAAGAAGCATCGGTGAAAATACAATTAAATCAACAGGATGCGTTTCATTTTTATGTTGAGAAAAAACATCATTTAAAATACTGTTTCTTTTGGCTTAGTTTGATCAACTAAAATCAAACAAAAGGAAACCGAACAAAAAAATAATCGTAATGCTTCTTGTATCCGGCAAAAAACTTTAAACATTGTATTTTTACAAAAAAATATGCTTTTTGCTGTTTCGTTTTTACCTACAGAGTAAAGCTTAATCCGGTATGTGAAGCTTTGCTACAAGCTGATTTTTTATTAAAATTTGACCTTTAAATAAGTGAACAACCCAAACGACGAGTTTTATACAAGCGAAGCCTTTCAATTATTTTTTATAAAATCTGCGAACTCTCTCATTATTAAAGCCGATCCTCCGCATTTTACCATTCTGGCCGTGGGCAACAAATATCTTGATTTGGTGCACAAGCAGCGAAATGAATTATTGGGCAAAAGCTTGTTCGAAGTGTTTCCGGGCAGCGGAGCAGACTCTTCAGAAAAGTTTAGCGTTTTTAGTTCCTTCAACCGGGTAATCAATCATAAGGCCGAGGATAAGCTGCCTGTTTTTAAATATGAAATCTTTGTTCCAAGTTCGGGCAAGTTAGAAACCCAGTATTGGTCAAACCTTAACGAGCCAATTTTGGATAAAGCGGGAAATGTACAATTTATCATCAACACCACCAATAACATTACCGCGCAAGTTTTAGAAACTGCCGAAAAGGAGCGCGCACAAAACCTGTTGAAAGCCAGCGAGCAAAATATACAAAACATGGTGAGGCAAGCACCGTTTGGGATGTGTATTTTGAAAGGCGAACCGGCATTTGCAGAGGAAATAAACGATTGTTTTTTGACGCTGGTTGGCAAAACCCGGGACCAGTTTAAGGCAAAGCCTTATTGGGAAGTGCTTGCCGAAGCTGCCGCAATTTACGAACCGGTTACAAACGAGGTATTTAAAACAGGTAAAACTTACCATGCCAAAGAGCATGAAATTGTGCTGGTCAGAAATGGCAGGGAAGAAATTGTACACATAGATTTTGTGTACGAGCCAATGAAAGATGCGGACGGCCATGTGTTTGCCATCATGATTGTAGCAATTGATGTTACCAACCAAGTACTTGCACGAAATGAATTGCAAAGCGCTTACGAACAGGTGCGTTTATCAAAGCAGGCGGCGGCTTTAGGCACATTTGATATGGATTTAGTTAATGGAACGATGGAATGGGACGAGCGCTGCCGCGAACTTTTTGGCATTTCCCATAACAAAAATGTGAGCTACGAAAAAGACTTTTTGCCTGGCCTGCATGAAGAAGACCGGGAAAGAATCAGCAAGATAATTTCGGAACTGCTTAACAAAGCAACCAGTATCGGCGATTATGATGTAGAATACCGAACCATTGGCACAGAGGATAAAAAACTACGCTGGGTACGGGCCAAGGGCAAAGTGTTTTTTAACGAAAAAGACGAACCGGTAAGGTTTATAGGGTCGGTTTTAGAAATCACAAGTCAAAAAGAAGACGAACAGCGAAAGAACGATTTTATAGGCATGGTAAGCCATGAGCTGAAAACGCCACTTACTTCGCTTAGCGCTTATGTGCAAATGTTGCATGGAAAAGCCAGAAAAAGCGGGGACAGTTTTACGGCTTCTGCTTTGGATAAGGCAGAGCGGCAGGTAAAAAAGATGGGTACCATGATCAATGGTTTTTTAAATATCTCGCGCCTGGAATCGGGCAAGATACACTTGGAAAAGCAGTTGTTCAATCTGCAAGATTTACTTACCGAAGCCATAAAAGAAACATTGATCTCCAATCCAGATCGTTCTATTCATTTTGTTCTCTGCAACCCAACTTTTGTGCAGGCCGACCGCGATAAGATTCATTCCGTTATAAGCAATTTATTAAGCAACGCAACCAAGTATTCGCCTCCCGAAAAAGAAATTGAAGTGTTTTGCGAGGTGATAGATAATTGTGTACAAGTTGGCGTAAAAGACCAAGGCATCGGTATCAAAGCCAGCGATGCAGAAAGATTGTTTGAACGCTATTACCGTGTAAAAACAAAAAACACGCAGCATATTTCAGGCTTTGGCATCGGGCTTTATTTAAGTGCCGAAATTATAGAAAGGCACCAAGGCAAAATTTGGGTAGAAAGCAAACCTGAAAAAGGTTCAACTTTCTTTTTCAATTTGCCGATGAACTGATCCGGGTTTCAAGTTTTTTTCAAACGTAAATTGTACAATTTTAAATTTAGGTTTGGTTTTTTTTAAAGTTAAATCATTTCAATTTTTAAGTGATAAAAGAAGCATCAGCAATAGTATAGATTGGAATTTCTATACAAGTAAAAATTGAATATTGAGATATTGTTGCAATAGTTAAACTACTTTAAATCGAAATCAAAACCAAAACGCAATACTTCTTTTACCGCCTTATTTTTGGATAATGCGCAAAGTCTGCGTGTCTTTTGTCCCGCCAAAAAACTTTTCTAATACAGCTTGAAATACCGGATTTGCATTGGGCACGGCGGCAAATAAAGTCATGGATGATTTTAACTTTACATCGTCCGGGCTGCCAAATATTTGGTTGGCGTTATTGCTTTTTTGTTCTATCAAAGCTTCACAAATTTGGATCAGCCTGCTACCTAAAATTGGATGGTTTAAAAACGCTTCGGCTTCTTTTAAATCATGGATGGCATAAAACTTGGAAGTTTCGCTAAAACCTAAACCCTGCACTTGCGGAAAAATATACCACATCCAATGGCTGCGTTTTCTGCCGTTTTTAATTTCGGCCAAAGCCGTTTGGTAATCCCTTTTTTGGGCATCGAGAAAGCGTTGCAACTTATCTTCAAGTTCCATTTTAAGCAAGTTTTTAAGGAGGTTTAAACAGAATTTTAAGTTGATTTTATAGCCGGAAAGCTATTATCGCAACTAAAACTTTCTGGCCATTTGCACTTTTGCAGGCAATGCTTTTGCATGTGCTGTTTGCGGCTGGTTATTACATTTCCCCAACAAAGTATAAATCACAATAAAAATAATAATGGTAGAGAAACAGCCGCCGCCCAGTTTTTTGGCGCCCCAGGCTGCAATTATAGTTCTGAAAAAATTGTTCATCGTTTTTTATTTGGCTAATATTAATTTCCAAACTTAGTTTTATTTTCTCTAATTGCAAGTGCTTGTTTCAGCAGTTTTCCAGAACCGGCAATGCTTCTTTTATCACCTATTTTTTGGTGTCCGGCTATTTCTTAATTGCTAAACAAAGGCATCGTGTTTGCCTATAACATTTTTACACAAGCAGTTACAACCTAAAGGCACCAGAGCAGGTTATCCTTTTGAACATTAATTAGTAAAATATAAATACGATGAACGAAGAAAATAAGATTAGCCGGAGAAAAGTAATCGGCGGCTTGGGCGCGGGTTTGGCGGCAGTAGCTGTTGGGCCGGTTTTTGGGGCAACAGAACCACAAGCAAACGCATCATACGCACCGTTAAACCTGCAAGACCCAACTTCCAAATATCCAAAACCGCCTTTTAAAAGCCAGTCTCAGCCTTGGCCGGGTTTGGCCTCGCAAATGGATCCGAAACCAGACCATGGCGAAACCAGTTATAAAGGTTCTGGCCGTTTGGCAGGCCGCAAAGCTTTGATTACCGGCGGCGATTCGGGAATGGGGCGTGCAGCAGCCATTGCGTATGCCCGCGAAGGTGCCGATGTGGCCATTAATTACTTTCCTACCGAAGAGCCGGATGCCCGCGAAGTGGTTGCTTTGATCAAGGCGGCAGGCCGCAAAGCCGTTGCCATTCCCGGCGATTTGCGCGATGAGACATTTTGCAAGCGTTTGGTAGATGAAGCTGTACGCGGGTTGGGCGGGTTGGATATTGTGGTGAGCAATGCAGGCCGCCAGCAAGCACACGAATCTATCCTGGATATTTCTACCGAGCAGTTTGACTGGACAATGAAAACCAATATTTACGCGCCATTTTGGATTATCAAAGCCGCTTTGCCGCATTTACAGCCCGGATCGGTTATTATCGGAACAACTTCTGAACAGGCTTATGATCCATCGCCAGACTTATATGATTATGCACAAACCAAAGCCGCAACGATGAATTATGTAAAATCACTGGCCAAACAATTGGGGCCAAAAGGTATCCGCGTATGCGGTGTAGCGCCAGGACCAATCTGGACACCTTTGCAAGTAAGTGGAGGCGCAACCCAGGAAAAACTGAAAAAGTTTGGTAGCGATGCGGCTTTGGGAAGGCCAGGCCAACCGGCAGAATTAGCTTCTATCTATGTTCAATTGGCTGATAGTGGTGCAAGCTTTACCACAGGTAACATTTATGGTGCCGGTGGCGGAAAAGGGCAACCATAAGATATTTACAACTCCTTTTATAGCAAAAGAGGTTTTTAATAAATGATTTTGAAAAACGGAGTGAGGTTGCTTGCTCCGTTTTTTGTGTTTTAATGTATACCGTAGTATTTTTGAAGTAATTCTAATTCATTACCTAATCTATTTATTGGAAGGATTTAGCCCTAAAAACTCCTCAATATTCTCGTTCAAAAACTTTGCATCGGCAGGGTTACTAGCGGCACCTGCCGTATGGCCCCAAAGCGAAGGAATAGGTTTGAACAAAACATTGGGCATAAAAGCAGCTTCATAACGGGCATCGCCAAGCGGGAAATAAAGATCAGTTTCGGAAGGCATATATAAAAAAGGGACTTTAATAGAGCGGAGTGCCTTTTCTACATCGCCGCCAAATCCGGGTGTTGCGCCTACATCGTGGTGTTCCCAAGTCCGCATTTGTAAAATCAAATCGTTGGCATCGGCACCGGGAATAAAATGGGTGCGGTAATTATCTAAAACCTGCTCAAAAGTAGTTCCGGCAGGTGCATTAGCCCGCCATAATTCTTTTCGCCACCATTCCTGCGAATACAGCCATCCGGCCCAAACCACAGCAAATGCTTCAAATCCCCTTTTTGGCGGTGTTTTATAATCACCGTTTTGAAAGGCGTCATCCGCAGTTAAAGCAGCAATTTGTCCTTCCAGCCTCACCACGCCATGCGGATAAGTTTTTGCTGTTCCTGAAGTAGCCACAATACGGTCGGCAAAAGTGGGATAACTTACCGCCCATTGAAAAGCTTGTTGTGCGCCCATCGAAAAACCGATCAAGGCACGCAGGTGGGTGATCTTTAATTCATGCGTTAAAAGCTGATGAACAGCGGCTACATTATCACGTATCGTCATGATGGGGAAACGCGGGCCGTGAAAAGGTTCGGGCGTATTGCTGGGCGAGGAGGAGCGGCCGTTGCCAAATAATTCTGTCGCAACCAGAAAAAGTTTGGTAGTGTCTAAAGCTTTTCCCGGCCCGATCAGCCATTCGTAGCCGTGGTAATTAGCCATATAATGCGAAGGGAGCAGAACCACGTTATCATGAGCGGCATTTAAATGTCCGTAAGTACCATAAATGATATGCGCTTGGGGTAAGGTAACTCCGCTTTCGGTTTTAAAATTGTTGATGACGTATTCATGTTTGGTTGCGCCGTCAACCCGTTTCGGTATCTGGGCAAAAATCTGTTGGGACATAAGCAGGAGTAAAAATAGTTTTTTCATGAAATGAAATTGATTGTGGGCGAGGGCCCGTTTGCAAATTACAATTAATAAGCTCCAAAAAAAACGTCATGCTTCTTTTACCACTAAAAAATTTGTGTTTGCCGCCCACTGTTTTTTAGTGGTAAAAGAAGCATGTAAAACAACTGGAACAAAAGCTAAACAAGCGTTAACAGACCTATAAGTGTTTCTTGCGGAATAAACCCTAATCTCGCAATTGCACCAACTAATCCTTGTATTCCAAGTGCTTTTTCAACAAGATATGATCGGCATCACGGGCAATCATCACGTCAAATGTCCCAGGTTCGGTTACTAGTTTCATACTGGCATTCCAAATGGCAATATCAGCCGAATTGATGCTGAAACTGACGGTTTTTACTTCGCCGGGCTTTAAGGTGATTTTGCTAAACCCTTTTAAAGCCATCACCGGCGTGCTTACCGAATTTACTTTGTTTCCCAAATATAGTTGAACCACTTCTTTGCCTTCAACAAGTCCGGTATTTCTTACGTTGACAGATATGTTGACTTGATCGTTTTTTCCAAATTCAGTTCTGGAAACTTGCAGTCCGTCATATTCAAAAGTTGTATAACTCAAGCCATAACCAAAAGAAAATAACGGATCGGTAGATGAAAAAACATAGTCTAAACCTGGTTTTTCAACCGTTCCGTGATGGCGGTTGATGCCTTTTGCCGAATTTACATAATTATAAAAAACCGGGATATGGCCGGTAGATTGCGGAACCGACATGTTTAACCGGCCGGATGGGTTTACCTTTCCGAATAAAATATTGGCGATTGCCGTTCCGCCTTTTTCTCCGGGATACCAGGCTTCCAAAATAGCAGGGATATTTTCTTTTTCCCAATTGATGCTCCAGGGACGGCCATGTACCAAGACTAAAATTACAGGTTTTCCGGTTTTATAAATGGCTTGCAACAATTCCCGCTGCACACCTTGCGGGCTAATATCGGTAACATCATAGCCCTCGCCGCAGGTAAAAGGGTCTTTAGGTTCGTTTTCCGGTGCATGGCCATTCCAACCTACGCCCGAAAATACCACGCTGCTGGTTCCAAGCACCACCACAACCGCATCGCTGCCTTGTGCAGTTTTTACGGCCTGTTCAAACCCGCTTTTGTTTAAACCGGTCAGTTCACATCCTTTTGCATAATTGATTTTGATGTGGTTGCCCGCAAACTGCCTGATGCCATCCAAAACAGTAACACCAGAACGGTTGTCGCGCGTAAAGCTGTAATCGCCGTATTGCACCTGATCTGCGTTCGGGCCAATCACCGCTAAAGATTTAACTTGATTGATATTTAAAGGCAACAGGTTTTTATCGTTCTTTAATAAAATGATTGACTCTTCTGCTATTTGTTGCGAAAGTTTAACATGTTCGGGTGTGTGCAAGCGCTTTTGAAGCTGGGTGGTATCCGGAAGAGGCTTCTCAAACAAACCTGCTTTAAATTTAGCAGTCAAAATCCGGGCTACCGAACTGTCTATTTGCGCTTCTTTTACTTTGCCGGACTTTACCAGTTCAATCAAATGCGCGTACACATCCGGGCGTGATGCTTCCAAATCAACACCCGAATTTATGCCGATAAAAGCAGCATCAGTTGCCGTTTTTGCCACTTTATGAAAATTGTACAATTGGCTCAAGCCGCCGTAATCAGAAAAAACGTAGCCTTTAAAACCCCATTCTTTTCGCAATACCTGGTTGAGCAAAAATTGGTTTCCGTGGGCGGGAATCCCGTCAATTTCATTATAAGAAGGCATGACAGCGTAAATATTTGCCTTTTGAACGGCTTCTTTAAACGGCGCCAAAAACATCGAACGCAGCTCTCTTTCGCCAATTTCGGCAGGGGCCAGGTTGATGCCGGCCAAAGGTTTGCTGTAAGCGGCAAAATGTTTAGCGGTACACATCACTTTACCAGCGGCGATACCAGTGCGGCTTTGTGCAGGATTGCCTTGCATCCCTCTTACAAAAGCCAAGCCCATTTGGCCAACGAGGTAGGGGTCTTCGGCAAAACATTCTTCCACGCGGCCATAACGTGCGTCTCGTATTAAATCAAACAATGGGGACAAGGCCTGGTCAACGCCGGAAGAAGTTGCTTCGTAGGCAATAACCGATCCCATTTGTTCAATTAGAACCGGGTTCCAGGTACTGCCTTGGGCAATGGATTGCGGAAATACTGTTGCCCCGGCGGCTAATTGGCCGTGCAAACATTCGCCGATTTGGATTGGCGGAATGCCTAACCTGGTTTTTTCACGGGCATATTTTTTTGCGTTGATGGCTTGTTTGGCCACTTCTTTAACACTTACAAAAGGGCTTTCTAAAACGCCGTAAGCAATAGGGCTGTTTACAGATTCTGCTAAGGAAGACATCGTCATCTGGCCTACTTTTTCTTCAAGGGTCATCCTTTTCAGCAAATCTGCAACCCTTTTTGGCACCGGTGCATTTGCGTTTTTATACAATTGTGCATTGGCTGTGGCAACAAACAGTAACGCTAAAAATGCAGACAGGATTTTTTTACTAAACATGGTTTGGGTTGAGGTTGATAACCGTTAATGAAAAAGGCTGCTCTTTTTTGGGCAGCCCTTGTTGTATTTTTCAAATCTTTATAACACTTCCGAAGTTACAGGTTTCCAACCTCTTTTTAAAAACCGATTGAAACTTCAGCAAGTTTGACTGCTTAATTTAGGGCTTGTTTAAAATTTGCTCAGCTATTTTTTATGCTTCTTTTACCATATAAAAATCATTGGCCTAATTGTATTTTTTCCATTGAAGACAGAATTTATAGGCATAAAAGAAGCATTATTGGTTTTTGCGATAACAATTTAAACAAGCCCTAAAATGGACATTTTTAATTCATAAGATATAAAACTTAACTAAAAGTAGGATGTTGAATATTTACAGTTTATACCAAACAAAGTATTAACAACAAACCAAATTAAGACATCAAAAAAATTTGAACATGGAAAAGCAGAATTTGAAAGAGCTGATCAAACAAGGTTTTGCGGCAATGAAAGCAGGCAGTAAAGTAGCGGAAGAAGCCACAAGCGAGATACAAAACGATGTAAAAAACGAGGAGCTAAAAAACGCACTTCAGCAAGGCAACGAACAGTCAAAAGTTTGGGCCCAACGCATAGACCAGGGCCTTGAGGAAGCAGGCGGCAATGCAGACCAGGACAACGAAATATTGAAAGCCCATTATCAGGTAAGCAAAAAAATTAGGCAGCAGGCAGCGGATGATAATACCCGTGATTTGGGCATCATCGCCAGCGGCCAAATGTCATTGCACTACTGGATAGCAGCGTTTGGCACGCAGGCAAGCTATGCTGCTGCAGTCGGCCTTGCCCAGGCACAGCAGGCAATGCAGGCATGTTTGGATGAGGCCAAGCAAGCTGATGAAAAGTACACTCAAATTGCAAAAAGCATTTTAGGGGCATAAAAATCAGCAACGTAATTATTGTTAAAGCCTGGCACTCAAGAATTGAGTGCCGGGCTTTATTATTTATACGCTTCTACTGCTTTAAAAAGGTAAAACGTCAAAATTAAACCAACCGAAACATGGTTTAAACAGCGTTACGGTTTATCCCACCAAACCCTGGTCAAAAAATCATCTGCGCCCTGGCGTGCTATGGCAGCCTTGTAAGCCGCGGCATTTAAGTTTTGTTCCGAAACCGGGTATAGCATCCGCCTGAAAATTAAACCACCGGTAGCATTGCCGGCGTAGTTGTTTGGCGTTAAGGCCGGATAACCTGTACGACGGTAACTTGCAAAAACTTCCTGCGCATCCGGAAATAAACTTACCCAAAATTCGGTGTAAATCTGCTGCATTTGCTGGGCAAAAGTTCCGGAAGTATTAAGTTGATGATAGCTGATGTAAGTGTTGATCTGGTTGGTGGTGATCGTTCCGGGCGCCCCTGCAATTACCGCCCATTGCCGCATCGCCGAACTGATCCCGTTTTGATATAAGAAACTGGCCGTTGCACCGGAATACCAGCCGCGCAAAGCAGCTTCTGATAAGAGAAAATAAGATTCGGCTGCCGTAAAAACCAATCTTGGGGCAGATAAAAGAAGTACTGTATTTTGGCGTGGCTCAGAATAAGTTACAAAATCGGCAGGTTTTGCACTGAGTGTTGCCGGCATACCTTTTTGATTGGCCGAAGTTGTATCTGCAGTCCCGGTAGTATAAACCACCGAAATAACCGGCAGGCGCGGGTCTTTATTTGCCTTTAAATAATTAATAAACACATCCTGGTACTTGCCGCCTTCGGTATTGCTGCTTCCGTTGGCTTTGATGTAATCAGTATTAAGCAGGGTTAAGGCCAAAGGGTTTTTGTTGATGTCCTGGCCAGAACCTACGTAAGCAACTTTTGCAATGTCGGCATCCGCAGTAATCACACCGCCGGCGATAGCTTTGGTAACCCAGGTTTGTGCCGAAGCAGGGTCAACCTTAGTCATCCGCATGCTTAAACGAAGCATTAAAGAATAAGCAAACTTTTTCCACTGGGCAGTATTGCCGCCATAAATTAGATCCGAAGAACCAAAAGTAGCGGTTTTGGTAGGGTCCATACTGGTAGCGGCAGCATCAAGTTCAGCCAACATATTGGCATAAATATCTTTTTGGGGATCATAAGCAGGCGTATAATTTGCGCTGTTATAACCTTGCCCCGCCTGGGAATAAGGAATATCACCGTAAAGATCGGTCAACCTGCTAAAACAGTAAACGCGCCATATCCTGGCCTGGGCGAGCATATTTACTTTTGACGGATCGCCGGTTACGCCTTTAATAACTTCTCCAATTTCGTTGATCTCGTTTGGATAAGCACTGCTGAAAGTTGCTGATGATGAATTGCTTTGGCTTTGAATATATTTTGAACCGAAACCGGCAACATCATTATAACTGGTTGTATATTGCATGGTGCCCAGCAACAGGTTTAGCATATTTGCGGTGCCATCGTACTGCGCTTTGGTGAAAATAAACTGCGGCGTGCTGGTAGAAACAGCATCGGGGTTGGTGTTTAGTTCTACAAAGTTTTTGGTACAAGCTTGTATAAACACTGCGGCCAACAGCAATGCTGTTTTTAGCAGATAATTTTTTATGGGGTTCTTCATTAGTTTTTTCATTAAAATTTAACAGAAAGGTTTAAACCAAAAGACCGGGTGTGCGGCAAACCGATAGATTCAATGCCTTGGATATTACTGTTTGTAAAACTTGATTCCGGATCAAAATTGTCTGTCTTTTTATAAAGTATGGCCAGGTTTCGGGCAACAAGGGAGATGCTTGCCGATTGGAGTTTAACCATCTTTAAATTAGCTACCGGAATATTGTAAGCAAAAATCAGTTGCCTTAATTTCACAAAGCTTCCATCGTGCAAAAACAACTCTGAATACGATTTATAATTGTCATAATAATTTCTCAAACCCGTAACCGGGACCGTTCTGCTGTATGCTGCACCAGTTTGGTCTACTCCGTTTAAAAGCAAACCACCATCGCGGCCGGGCAAAGTTGTTTTTAGCAAACCTAAACGGGTTGCATAAACTTCCATTAAAGAAAATACTTTATTGCCAAATTTTCCATCCAGCAATACGCTTAATGTAAAGCGTTTGTACCTGAAATTATTGGTAAAACCCATGGTATATGGCGCAACACCATTTCCTAACACTTGTAAACCTGTTGCAACCGGCAAGCCTGTAGTTTTATTAAAAACCACATTTCCGCCTGCGTCTTTTTGTATGCGCGTTCCAACAATTTGGTCTGCTGCATAACCCACAATGTTATTGATGTAAGCCCAGCTATTCACGGTGTTGGCCAATTGCATAGAGTTAATGTTATCCGTTAATTTTAAGACACGGTTTTTATTGTAAGAGAAATTATAACTGGCATTCCAGCTAAAATTGTTGCTTTTTATTGGCGTACCGTTAATTAACAACTCTATTCCTTTGTTGTCAACTTCACCCACATTTAAAACAACACTGTTATAACCGGAAGTGGAGGATATGGTAGAATTTACAATGTCGTTTGTGGTTTTACGGTCGTAATAGGTTACATCAAAGCTTAAACGGTTTTTAAGCATTTGCAATTCAATACCGCCTTCTTTTGTGGTAGAAGTTAAAGGCCGCAAATTTGTATTGGTGATTTGGCCGCTGGTAACATTTTGCAAGGTAGGGCCAGAACTCGGCACGTTGCTATAAGTTAAATTGACAACATATGGATCCGGGGTAGAACCGCCAACTTGTGCATAATCTGCCCGCAATTTTACCAGGTTAAAAACAGCAGGCAATTTTACCGCATCAGATAAAATAAAACTTCCGCCCACACTTGGATAAAAAATACTGTTGTGTGCCGGGCTTAAAGTTGAGAACCAATCTTTACGCCCGGTAACGGTTAAAAAGAACAAGCTTTTGTAATCAAAATCTACCGAGCCAAAAATTGAATTGGTTTTTAAATGTGCATTATAAGGCACTGTAGATGCCGTAGCCAGATTTGTGTAGCTGTAAAAATAGGGAATGGTAAAAGTAGAGCCGTTCAAATTTAATTGTTCGTTGATAAAACTGCGGCTGTTTACACCTCCCAAAACAGATACATTAAAATTACTAACCACCTTTGTTTTATAAGTAACTGTAGCCAAACTGTTTGTTTCTGAAACATCAGATTTTATAGCAGTGTATGATCCGTTTGGAACATACAAAGTACCAGTTGGCAATATGTTGGCGTAATTGTAATTATAAAAATCCCTGCTGATGGTACCTTTAAACACCAAGTCTTTTACCGGCTCATAAGCAACAGTTCCCTGGCCGATAAACCTGTTTTTGGTATCGTCTTCTTTGTATTTGTTGATGACGAAATAACCGTTTGATGCAACTGATGCATCGTTCCAAACAATTTCATTGCCATTGACATCGTAACCTGGTTTCAGCCACCGCACATCGGCCGTATTGGCAATCATGTAAGGCAACCAGTTTGGGTTGCCCAAGGCATCTCCGGCACCAGTGCGGTTGTGGGCGGTTTCCAGGTTGTATTGTGCCAAAGCCTCAATGCTTATTTTACTGCCTAATTTTCCGTTCAAGGCCAGGTTGCCTGTTTTACGGTCGTAAGTTGTGCCGGGCAATATGCCTTTACTGTTTAAATCAGAAGCAGAAAAACGGTAAGTCAGCGCATCAGACCCACCGGTAAAAGCCAGGGTATTGGTAAAGGTGGAGCCGGTTTGATAAAAATTTTTCAAGTTGTCTTTTTGGACGGTATAAGGATGTCTCAAACCATCGGCAGCAACATAATCAGTTGAACCATTGATTTTTGCACCCCACGAACGCCTTCCGGTTGTTTGTGCCGAGCTTAGGTTTGTTGGCATAATCCCGTTGTCTCCTTGGCCGTATTGGTATTGATAATTTGGAAAAACGGCAATATTTTCTACGGTTGCTGTTGAATTGTATTCGATACCGACCCCTTTTTGCGCCCTGCCTTTTTTGGTGGTAATTAAGATAACGCCATTTGCAGCCCTCGATCCGTACAGCGCTGCTGCCGTGCCGCCTTTCAGTACCGTCATCGTTTCAATATCGTCCGGGTTAATGCCGCTGATGCCGTCTCCCCGGTCAACGTTGTTGGTAATGCCATTGATGGTAGGCGGGCCTCCGGGTGTAGAGTTGTCAATCGGCATCCCGTTGACTACATACAAAGGCTGGTTTTCGCCGGTCAACGAACCATTGCCACGAATAACCACACGGCTGGAACCGCCAGGTCCGGTTGATGTACCGATAGCATTTACACCGGCAACTTTACCGCTTAGTGCGTTGGCTACGTTGTTTTCGCGCGCCTGTGTAAATTCTTCGCCTTTCAGTTCTGTTACGGCATAACCGATAGAACGCTTTTGCCGGTTGATGCCTAATGCAGTTACCACCACTTCGTTGAGCGCGTTGGATGATTCTGCCATCTTTATATTGATGACCGCTTGGTTGTTCACCGCTACTTCCCGGGTAACAAAACCGATGTAAGTGAATACCAAAGTTGCGTTTCCATTAGGCAAAATGAGGCTGTACATCCCGTTTTCATTGGTGGTTGCGCCAATTTTTGTGCTTTTTATCAGTACGCTTACCCCTGTTAGCGGTGCGCCTTTGCTGTCGGTTACCTGCCCTCTCACCGTATGGTCCTGTTGCTGCGCCGCGTCTTCGGAAAGCTGTTTTTTACCAATCAAAATGCTATTATGGGCTATCGAATAACCCATTGCATTTTTAAGCTTTAGCGTAATGCGTGTGTTTAAAATTTGGTCGGTTTTTAATTTTGCTTCGGCCGTGTTTATGCCTATAAGCAGTAATAAAATAAGCATCCGGTATTTGCCAATGGCACGTTGCTTCTGGCAAAAAGGCTGTAAAAGTTTTATCATATATTTAAATATTGTTTAAGTACATTGGTTGGTTTTTCCCTGTTGGGGATGAATTGGTTGCCGTTCCTGCTTTTGGCAAATCCGGTTTTTGGGTTAAATGTGCTGGCATTGCCTGACCCTTTTTTAAGCTTCTGTTTTTTTTACCATAGGCATATTTTTTTAATGTTTAGTTTGGGTAATTGGGTTTGCCGCTGCAGCCTTCATCAAAATTTACTGCTTTGTCATCGTGCAAAACATAATTTGAACCGGTCAACTTGTATTGACGGCAAGTATTTGCGGCAGGGTTTTGTGCTGAAGACGGATGAAACCCAGTAGTTTTTTAAGCTGTTGTTGCTTAAAGTAGTTTTTTCTGCGGTAAGCCCGGATTCGGCAATAGCAGGCACATCAGCGCAAATACGCTTTTTGTATTTATCAAAAACAAAATTAAATGCTGGATAAAGTACAAGTTTCGGCTCCATATTAATTCCTTAACAATTAATCAGCACTGAATTAACAGGAGGTCAAAGTAAGAAATATAATAAGATTATTTTTTATTCCGATAAAAATTTAAGCTTTCACCATGAGCTGGTTTTAATTCCAAGTTAAAAACGGTAGGAACAGGATAAAACATTCCACGACAAGCCTGGCTTAAAACAAACACATTTCTGTTTCAAAAGCTGTTTAAATTTATACAAGGAAAAATGCCAATGCTTCTTTTACCCTATAAAAATTGGTGGCAATATGTTTTGATTTGGTTAGTCTGGTAAAAGCCAATTTTTATAGGGTAAAAGAAGCATCGGCCGGAAAAAAAGTTTAAAGAACTTCCAAGTTTGAAGTATGGCCAATGTAATAACGGCCGCTATTTTCAAATTGTAAAATGTAAGTGTAAAACATAGAGATGAAATAACAAAGCCCAATACTTTGGTATCAGGCTTTGTACTCCCGAAGGTACAATTATCAAACTATTTTCTCGAAGATCTTGGAATTTTAGTGCGTTTAATTGCTTAGAACAGATATTTGTAAAAAGTGGGAGGGAAGTATATCAAACCGTTGCTATTTGCTTTTATAACACCTGAAGCTATGCAACTTCGGATCAAACTCTTGGAAGAAGCTCTGGAGAACAAAAAGCTGGAGAACCTTGCCCTAAGTAAAATGATTGATATTACCGGGCGAGAGCTTAAAATCTCTATCAGAAAAAATTTTGGGGCCAAACAGTCAAAGAAATGAAAAACCATTTCCCAGAGCTGGCAATGGCCCAGCTTTGCGGGTTGTTTGGCCACAGCAGGCAAGCTTATTATAAATCTCAGAGCTACGAGTATAAATGCCACGCACAAGCCCATCTTCTGTTAGAAATGGTACAAAAAGAGCGTAAATCTATGCCAGGTATTGGTGGCCGTAAATTGCTGGACGTGATCAGTAATGCAGCGAAAAATGAACAACTACTAGTTGGTAGGGATGCTTTTTTTGATCTGCTACGCGACAATCGTTTACTGGTCCGGCGCTACCGGGCTAAGAAAAAAACAACAGATTCCAGGCATAGGTTCCATAAGTATCCCAACCTGATCCGTGATCTTGTTCCAGTTCACCCTCATCAGCTTTGGGTTAGCGATATCACCTATGTTGAAACCAGTTAAGGGTATTTGTACCTGTCTTTGATCACTGATGCTTACTCCCGAAAAATAATCGGCTGGAATATTTCACCAAAGCTCGAAGCAGAAGGGGCGGTAAGCGCACTATCAATGGCTATTACGCAGTTACCTAAAGAACGCATTGAGTTAATCCATCAATCAGACAGAGGTGTATCCAGTACTGCTGTGAGAAATAGGTTTCCAAGCTCAATACTTTCAGAATTAGTATTAGCATGACAGAAAATGGAGATCCCTTAGAAAATGCGATAGCTGAAAGGGTAAACGGCATCTTAAAAATGGAATGGCTTTATAGAAAAACACCTGATACCAAATGGGAAACAGCTTCCGGGATACCAGCTATTATTGATGCTTATAACAATAGAAGACCACACCTTAGTATTAACATGATGACTCCAGAAGCTGCTCATTATTGCTAGGGTATAATCCCTAAAAAATGGAAAAACTACTGGAAAGAAAGGGCTAAGCAAGCAGAAAAATAAAAAACGTTTTGTTAATATTGTCTATCAAAATAAGGCCTGACAACCTATTTTAGTACTAAGCTGAACCTGTCAACCTTATTTAGTATTAACCCCACTCAACTGTCAACTAATTTCAGGACGATACATATGTCTGTATACAGCTATACGTATAGCTGTATATATGAAAAACGCTCTTTTTAGAGCTGGTTAATCACGCTTTTTGGCTTATTGAATCCTGGTTTTTATGTCTTTTATTTTTACATTTTATGTAAATTATAAATAGTTTCTATGTATTTTGTAAACATAAACTATGTATTTTGAGAGTACAGGTTATGTATATTGAGAATTTAATTAAATTTGCTTACACTTTTTAGTAAATGAACACCTTTATAAACAGGCAGATTGCACCAATTATTCAAGCGCAGCAATCAAAATTTCCTGTTTTGGCCATTACTGGCCCCAGACAATCCGGTAAGACAACATTGTTAAAAGAGCTGTTTAGCGATTACCGTTATGTTTCTTTAGAAAACCCAAACACCCGCGCTTTTGCCCTGGAAGATCCGGTCGGGTTTCTAAACCAGTATGACGGGAAAGTTATTTTTGATGAAGTACAGCGCGTGCCTGCATTGTTCTCTTATATTCAAAGCAGGGTAGACGAATCCGGGCAGATGGGGCAATTTATCCTATCGGGTTCTCAAAACTTTCACTTGTTAAACAGTATTACCCAAACCCTGGCTGGCAGGGTTGCCCTGTTTAAGCTGCTTCCTTTTGATTTTACGGAACTAAAAGCAAATGGCTTACTGGAAAACTCCTATGCTGGGGCTGGTATCAAAGGCTTTTATCCTGCCATTTTTGACAGGGATATAGACCCGGCCATATTTTATGCAAACTATGTACAAACCTATCTGGAAAAAGACGTAACAGAATTACTGAATATCCGGGACATCAAGTTGTTCCGCACTTTTTTAAGTCTGTGTGCTGGCAGGGCAGGGCAATTGGTTAATTTTAGTTCCCTGGCTAATAAATGTGATATTACGCACAATACTGCAAAATCCTGGCTTTCCATATTGGAAAGCAGTTATATCATTTTTCTTTTACAGCCTTATCACCAGAATTTTAACAAGCGTCTGGTTAAAAGTCCCAAACTTTATTTCTATGATACCGGCCTGCTTACCTATTTGTTAGGGATAAGGACGGTTGATGACCTGGTAGAAAACAGGCTGAAAGGCCATGTATTTGAAAACATGGTCCTGGCAGAATACCAGAAAAAAAACCACCACCTATATCTTCATCAGGATTATTATTTCTGGCAGGATAGCAATGGCCACGAAGTTGACCTGCTCATGAAAAAAAACCAGGGCTTTGCCGTTTTTGAAGTGAAGGCCACCCAAACCATTAGTGAAGGTCTGTTTAAAGAAATGGACCGTTTTGAAGAAATTACAGCTCCCGCGGAGGTAATTAAAACCCTAATTTATGGTGGTGATGAAAATGAAAAAAGGACTAACTACCACGTAATAAGCTGGAAAAATATTTCAGATTAATAACTTACTCTTTTCTTGCCTAATAATTAGGGTTATGTTGAATTAAAGGTTTTTACCCTTCCACACAACCGGATAATGTCTTTATTGTAAGGCACCTTTGGCTATAGTTCCTTCTCTAACTGATAAAAGCGGATCAGTTCGCGCTGTAACCTGATAATCTCTTCGTCCCGCTGGTGAAGCTGGTTTTTGAGTTTGTCCAACCTCCTTGAAGTCTTGCGGGCCTTCTTCGGCCAGTAACTGCACGACGTTCAGGTTGTAAAGCCCGGCGATCTGCTCTAACCGGGAAAGGTTAATATCGGTAACCCCTGTTTCTATTTTGGAGTAGGCCGGTATCGAAATGTCGAGGGCGGCCGAGACTTGTTCCTAGCTCCAGCCATTGTTATGGCGAAGCATTTTAAGCCTTTTCTTTAACTTTATATTGCCCATATTGTCCCGATATTTATTTTTGAGCAGTAAATATATTAACAATATTAATTATTTAGAAATATTATTTATGAGGTTGTTTAAACTTTTGATTTTTTGTTAATTCTATTGAGGAAGAAGACAGAAAATGCCATCCAGTGCATTGCCATCCAGTTCCTGGCTAGGGTTTCATAACGAATAAACAAAGCTTTGTAACTGTCCATCCAGGCATTGGCCTGTTCTATTACCGTCCTTTTTTTATATAATTCTTCATCAAAATACTGCTCATCCAGGCCATTTTCTTTATTGTTGTTGCGCGGGTTAGATTTGATGTTGGCCTGAATTTCTTCTTTTGCACAGACAGCCCTGAGTTCTTTACTGTCAAAACCGCTATCGGCGTTCAAAAAGATGCCCCTGCTGTCTATTGCCGCTTCTTTTAATACCCCACAAAGTTCTGTAAAGAGCTTCTTTATTTCATGCAGGTCATGGTGCTGGCCCTGCTGTGGTTCCGACAAGGCAAGCATTTGCCCGGTGTTGTCTGCCAGAAACAAGGCATTGCTCGTCTTTGAGGCCTTCCTGCCTTGATAACCTACCGCTTGTCCGCCACGCTTTGCAGGCGTATGGCTGCCGTCCAATTGAACCGACGAAAGGTCTAAATAATTTCGGTAGGAACGTAAAAGGCCTATCCATACTGCCCGCCATGAACCGTCCCTGCACCATTTGTTAAAATAATAATAAACGTTTTGCCAGCTTACCGAAACATCGTTTATAAAGTGCTTTAAGGGAAGTTCACGCCACTGGCAGCCCGTTTTTAACCTGTAAAATATGGCCTTTACTACTTGAAATATAGGCACTTTAGACCTAAAACCCCGTTTTCCCTTGCTTAAATAGGGCACAATTAATTTCTCTATCGTATCTTTATCCACGGTTCCCTGAGATTGTTCCTGTTTTATGATTTAGCACCACAAAACTCTAATTCTTTCTGGGAACCTCCTTTTTAAACCCTAAATAAGTTTAAACAACCTCAATATATACACGGGTAATTATCCTAATGAAAAATATATCATTATGATCGGTGGCC
>NZ_CALMAT010000173.1:5996-17990 GCF_937859865.1 uncultured Mucilaginibacter sp. | reverse complement strand
GCTTGCTTAACTGGTGCAGGTTTTCGGCCTCGTAACCGCGCGAAAAAGGAAGCTGGTTAGAAAAAAGGCTGATCCCGTTTGCACCGTTGTTTTTTTGAAAAGCCGCATTCAAAACAAAACTATTGTTTTTAAATAAGCCCGGAAAGTAGAAATAAGCGTTGGCCAACACCTGGTTTGCGCTATAATTGGTAAGTGCAGTTTTGTAACTCAAACTGATGTTTTGCGCCAAACTCGGATAAATTTGCTGGTAAGCACGCTGATTTTGACTGCTAAACGTAAGCGCGTTGCTAAGATAACTGTAAGACCGTGTGCCCAATTGCGACTGAAAAAAGCCCGTGTATTTGCTTTGGTTGTACACATAATTGCTGCCCAAACGTAAGTTGCTGGTCGTGCGGCCGTTGCTAAAAGTTAAAGGAATCGAAAAACCGCCCTGCACTTGCGTTTCGTTCCAATAAACATCGCGGCCCTGATATAAAGACCTTCGATCGAAAGTATAATTTACGCCGCCGGATAAATACGGGAACAAAGCGCCATAAACGGCATCAAAACCCAACTCTTTGTAGCCTTCGTTGCGGTTGTAAGTGCCGTACAATTCGGATTGAAATGTGTTGAGGATGTTTTCGCCAACTAAAGAAAGCGTATAATCCGGATCGTTGAATGAAGGGATTAAACTGTGAAAATTGAACAAATGCGAAAGCCCGCCATATTTTTTAGTGGTAAAAGAAGTATTCGGAACGGCAGCCAATAAGTCGGCATTGTTTTTCTCCAAGTCAGTAATGTTTAGATCAGCAGGGTTTGCAGCTAAAACATTTTCGGAAACGGGTTGAAAAGTAATTTCATTTTTTTCGATTAGATGAACCTGAAAACCGGCAGAAGTAAAACTATTATACAAAATGGCGTGGTTGTTTACGGTTGCTTGGTAGTTGCCAATTTCTGTGTTTAAAGCTTTATTTTCAAGCTGATACAGTTTTTTGGTTGATAAAAGAAGCATATACAAAATGTCGTTTTTCTCCGCGGCAGCCGTAAAAAAAACCGAATCTTTTTGGATGGTTGGAAAGCCAATCACCCGAAAACTGTAAGGCGTTAAATTTTGAACACGGCCATTTGCAAGATTAATTTCCGCCAAACTCATCATGCCTTTTGGGTTTCTTACGGCGGAAATTACCGTTTCTGCATCCAAAAATTTTGGATAAGTGTAGATGAGGTTTTGCGGGTTCGGTACTTTTTGAAGCACTTTCCCGCTTTTTACATCAATTAAATGCAGTTGGCTTTTTCCCTGCGGGGATTGCAAAACGGCGATTACGGTTTTTCCGTCCTCACTCAAATCCGGCGAAAAATACTTACTTCTTTTACCGATGCTTTTTTGGGTTCCGGTTGCCACATCCAGCAGTTGCAAGGTGCTGTAATCTTTGTAGCCCCAGCGCAAATCCGGCCGGTAACTTGCGTAAACAATTTTGCCGTTGCGGTACGAAAACTGGTTGTCCAGCGAAGCATCACGAATGCGGATTTCCTTTTCCTCGTTGCCCGATTTCAGCATAAAACGGTGCACTTTGCTGTACGATGATTTTACATAGATAAAAGAAGTATCGTTGATAAAAGCCGGAAATTCCTGATCGGACACAAAATGTTTGGCTTGTTTTTGCGGTTGGTCTTCTGCCGAAAACTGCTGCTTAAAATAATCCAACGCACGTGTTCTAAACTGCGGATAACTAACGCCAGCATACTTTTTTACGGCTCCTCGGAAAGTGGTTTTTACGGCTGCGGCATCGTGCGTTACTTTTTTCCAAAAATCATTGCCGTATTTTTCGCGGCCGTAAGCCACCAACATGTAGCCCAAGGGATAATGATCGGGCACGAAATCCTGGTACGAACCGTTGCGCAACTTCATCCAACTGTAATTCTTGCCTGCCGACCAAAGTGCGCGGTAACCATTGTAATAAAAAGGCAAACGGCCGCGGCCCTGCCGGCTCACCAAAGTTTCGTTGTAAACCGCATCGCCTTCGTAAAACCAGTTGGGCACGGTTAAGGTGCTGAGGACAGCTTGCCCGCCTTCGCCAAAAATGGTGTGGAAGAGTTTGGTCAGGCCGACATCAAAATTGTTGTATTGCTGCACGTGCCTAAACTCATGGATCGCGAGTTGTTCTGGCCAGGGCAAGCTGCCCAGTTCAAAACTGTTTTGGTCGGGCGTTAAATAATATTCGCTTCGGAAAGGCGCCAAACCCACATAACCGTTAGAAACCGTAGTTTGGTTTTGCAGCACGATGTTGATCTTTTTTTGCCGGAAACCAATCGTCGGCGCAATATCTTTGTTCATAAAAGATATGATATTGGCCACGCGGAAAGCCGAAGAATCTAAACCTTTTGGAAAAATAACCCGTGCTGCCGGTGTATTAATTTGCTGCCATTGGATGGAAGGCGGGTTGCCGCCGAAAGTTTGGGCATGTAGTTGATGTATAAAAAAGGTGGGTAAAAACAGTATGGCGGCGAATTTGGAAAAGGCAGACATTTAAGAGATTGATTTGCGCGAGGGAAATTAAACATATTTTCTCTTGTACGTTCTTTTGCTTGATCAAAAGAACCAAAAATCAAGAATGCCGGATCGCCTCCGGGCGGCATTCCTCCCACCGCTCCTGGGCGGCTACCTGCAAGCGGCCCTGCCAGTTTCAACAAAAACAAGATCTTTTATTTTCGATCTACCTAATTTATGCCGATAAAAGAAGCATTTGTAAAAATATCTTTATCAAATTGCAAGATAACACCTGGACATTCCAAAGCTATAGGTCTCCGCTTAGGCGCGGAAAGGCCGGACAAAACGCCCGAAAGGATCGGGTTTGTCTTGATTTTTTGGTTTTTTTTCATCAAGGAAAAAGAACGTTAAGAAAAGATTTGCTTCAACCATAACCTAAACTTATGCACTAAATTCCCTCTACACTCCAATGACAAGCCCTTCCGTAAAACTCTTAACTTTGCGGCTTGTTCTAATTTCATCATGGCTACAGTTTCAATCAATTTAACAACCGGTTCTATCCAGCAGGAAGAGATTATTGTCGGGATTGATCTCGGCACCACCAATTCGCTGGTTGCTTTTATCAACCCTGATAAAAACCCGCAGGTTATCAACGATACCGGCAAAGGAGTTTTAGTTCCTTCGGTGATCCATTTTGGTGCGCAGGGCGAAATTACGGTTGGGAACGAAGCCAAAAGCTATTTGATCAACGATCCGCAGAATACCATTTTTTCAGTGAAGCGTTTGCTGGGCCGTTCTTACAAAGACGTAGCCGATTACCAGAACTTTTTCTCCTACAAAATTATTGACGATGATACCGAAAGCTTAGTCAAAATTAAAGTGGGCGATGCTTTTTTTACCCCGGTAGAATTGTCGGGACTGATTTTGAAAGAACTGAAAGAACGTGCAGAACACGCCATCAAAACGCCGGTAAACCGCGCCGTCATCACCGTTCCGGCTTACTTTAACGATTCGCAACGGCAAGCCACGCGCGATGCCGGAAAACTGGCCGGTTTGGATGTGCTGCGGATTGTGAACGAACCAACGGCTGCAAGTTTGGCTTATGGCATCGGCTTAAATCCCGAAGAAACCAAAACCATTGCGGTTTATGATTTGGGCGGAGGCACGTTTGATGTTTCCATCCTGCAAATCCAAAATGGGATTTTCGAAGTTTTGGCAACCAATGGCAACACGTTTCTGGGCGGCGATGATTTTGACCGTTTGATTGTGAACTATTGGATCGAGAAAAACAACCTCCAAAACCAGCCCGGTTTGCCGCAGCAGGAATTGCGTTTGAAAGCCGAAGAAGCCAAAAAAGCGTTTGCCCACCAAAGTTTGTTCAACGAAAAAATAGGGGATATCTGGTGTACGATTGACCGGACAACTTTTGAGCAACTCATTTTGCCCAAAGTTGAAGAAACGATACAAAGCTGTCGGCTTGCGCTAAAAGATGCAGGTTTAGAAATCAGTCAGATTGATGAAGTGGTGATGGTTGGCGGTTCTACGCGCACGGCTTTGGTAAAAAGAAAAGTGGCCGAATTTTTTAATCGTCCCGTTCATGATGAAGTAAACCCGGATGAAGTAGTTGCTTTGGGCGCGGCCATTCAGGCTGATATTTTGGCCGGAAACCGAACCGATATTTTGTTGTTGGATGTTACGCCGCTTTCGCTGGGTATCGAAACGATGGGTGGTTTGATGGACGTGATCATCCCTCGCAACGCAAAAATCCCGACCAAAGCCGGAAGGCAATACACCACTTCGATTGACGGGCAAGTGAATATGAAAATTGCCGTTTATCAGGGTGAGCGCGATTTGGTGAAAGAAAACCGCAAGCTGGCCGAATTTGACCTGAAAGGGATTCCTTCTATGCCCGCCGGTTTCCCCAAAGTTGATATTAATTTTTTGCTGAATGCAGACGGGATTTTAACGATCCAGGCTGTTGAACAACGATCCGGCGTAAAACAACAAGTGGAAGTAAAACCGGCCTACGGTTTAACCGATGCCGAAGTAGAGCAAATGCTAATGGACAGCATCACGCACGCGCAAGACGATGTGCAGCAACGGATGCTGATTGAAGCCCGCACCGAAGGCGAACAAATGGTTTACACGGTGGAACGCTTCATTCAAAAAAACGTGGAATATTTGGCAGCAACCGAAATTACCGACACGTTGAAACTGATTGCCGAACTGAAAGAATCTTTAACCTTGGGCGATAAAGATTTGATTTTGAAAAGGATTGATACGTTGAACGAATTTACGCGCCCATTTGCCGAACGCTTGATGGACCAGGCGGTTAGTACGGCGATGCGGGGCAAAAGTGTAGAATAGTTGGAAAACCAATGATGCACCAAAATTTTACCTATAAAAACAGTATCGCTACTGTAATCATTGCAGCAATTGCCTGGTTTGCCGTCATCATGCAGTTTCTGATTTCTGTTCCGGAGTACATGCAAAAAGGGGAAACGCTCGCTGGAAGCATAGTGCATTTGGCCAGTTACTTTACCATCCTCACCAATATTCTGGTTGCCGTTAGTTTAACTTCGGTTTTATTGTTTCCTGAAACTTTTATCGGTCGGTTTTTCTCTAAAATTTCTTCGGCTACGGCTATTGCGGTTTACATTACGATTGTGGCTTTGGTTTATAATTTGGTGCTGCGGCCGTTTTGGAGCGCGAAAGGGGCCTTCAAAACAAATGACGAACTGCTACATGTCGTCGTTCCGGCTTTATACCTTTTAAACTGGTTGTTCTTTCTGCCCAAAAAAGGCTTGGTTTGGAAGCAATTGCCCAACTGGCTTATTTTTCCGTTGTGCTATTTGTTTTATGTGATTATCCGAGGCGCGTTGACCGGTTTTTATCCATACTTTTTTGTGGACGTAAAAAGGTTTGGTTACGCGGCCGTCGCTTTAAATGCTTTTGTACTGTTGATCGTTTTTGCGGTTTTTTGTGCGATGTTTATTTCTATTGGCAGGAAGATGATCTCTAAAAAACCCGTTTCATAGCGATGCTTCTTTTACCGGCATAAAAAAAGCACCTGTTTTGGCAGGTGCTTTTTCAGTTTCAATCAAAAAATTGATTATTCGTTACCGGCTGCTTCTCTAATCGCCTGGTCTTCTTTCAGTTTATCCACGTTATTGGTTGTGCTGAATTTATCGGTGTTGCCGGCAAAGTATTCCAAAATATCGGCAATGGCATCCAAATTATCACTGATGCGCTGGTGCATGTCCGGCAAATCTTTTTCTAAGCGTTTGTCGCCCAAATCAATATTGTCCACTTCAATTTTTCCTAATTTTTGTACAATAGCCTGCTGGCTGTTTTTTAAATCTTCCAGTTCATGAACGATTTTTTCCATTGCGGCAAATTTTTTCAACGTATCCATAATGCTTCTTTTATCGGTATAATTTATGTGTTGTGTATCAAACTAACGCTGCTTTTCTAATAAAGTTTCATCCGGCCAACCTACAGCAAATGGCTTTCGATGCCGTCTTCTATCGCTTGCATGGTTTCCATCGGTAGTTTTTCGCCGCCCAACTGGTAACAATGGCCGTGCTGGTCGAACTTGATTTTGGTTTGGTGTCCGCCGTCAAAATACGTTTCGTAATCTTCGCCGTTGGGTTCAATGCGGCATAAAACTTTTTCGCCGTTATAGTGGATGTAAAATTCAAAAGGTTCGGCTTCCATAATTTTTAGGTTGATAAGTGAATGACGTAAATCGAACCTGATGTCGGCTCATTACGAAGATATTTGTTTAGATAAGAACAAGCAAAAATTAGCAAATTAATTATAGTAAGCTGGGATTTTCTTAAAATCAACTTAAAAAATCACAATTTTAATAGCTGCTTTTCGGATTTCTTGCAAATCAGACCTTAGTTTTCCAAGTTCGCTTTCTATATCCCGAAGTCTTAAATCAAAATTGCAATTTTGCCGTTCGTTCTCCAGGTCATGGATCATACCCTCATAAGTTCGAATGCCACGTTTTGATTCAATGTTATGGATGATGCTTTTTGCAAAAACCACCAAGACCCAGCATAAGGGAGGGGTTGAAATGGATATAAAGTTTCTTAATGCGCCTGACGGTATATAAGCAGCGCCGGCCTCAAAACAAGTTATTAACGTAGCCAGAAAAGTTCCATCCTTTTGATTCTTCAACTGCTTAGTAAGCTCCTGATCCACTAAATTTACAAACTAAGCAGCTCTTTTCTTTGTGATACACGATCTTGATTGGTGGAAATAGTTACCCGTTTATCACCTTTAATAAAAGTTATTTTATCTGAATATTTAGCTTTATGGTAAGCGTTATAAGCTATTACCAAAGAAATAATACCAGAGATCAGACAAATTATTGCGATGATGATTGTTGCGGCGGTTCCCATTTTTATTTACAGCAGAAGTTTAATTTGTAAAAGAAGTGTGTATGGATTTTGTATATTTTGTTTTGATATTCAAATATATATTTAATTAAATCTCTTATCAAATATTTTGTTTTGATAAGCCTTTGATTTTAAGGGAGCCGACGACGGGAATCGAACCTGCGACCTACTCATTACGAATGAGTTGCTCTACCAACTGAGCTACGTCGGCTTTTTGTGTTTTTGTTGTTGCGCCTTGCTGTCATTCGATCCTGAAAGATCTTCAAAACCACCATACTTCTTTTATGCCGGTAAAAATAGGATTAAATCTTTTTTATTCGTACACAAAATTGTTCGGGCCGTTTACGCTTAGCGAAACAACAAGTGCTTTCAGCTTTTCGATATAATCACTCAGCTCGGCGGCCGTATTTTGTTTTTCGGCTTCCATGTCCGGCTGGTTTACTTCGTGCAAATGCCGGGCGGTTGTTTGCAATAAACTCCGGCGCTCTTCCAGCCTGCGGATAGTGGTCCACAATGATTCTTCCAGCGTTTCCGATTGCTTGTCCAACAGCAGTTTCTCAGTATAAACATGGCCGGTAAAACAGCGGTAACGGTGCAGGCCGCCATGGTTCAGCATAAACAAACTGCCGCCGCAATCCGGGCAGGTATAATCGCTTTGGGTGCCAATGGTTTTCAGTTGGTCTATACTGCTTGCCATGTTTTCGGTCATCTCGGCTTCCGTCCTGATGTCTTCAGGCACTATGGCTGCGGGTTTTTCGGGTTTCGATTTCATATCATCCAATATATAGCCCATATCTGCTATCGGCACGCGGTAATCTACCTCTACATGGTTTAAAACATTGGTGGGCATATCTCCAAATTGCGCTTCCTCCGGCTCTTGCACGATGCAAACGCCACCGCACCTTTTAATAGCCATCATGCCGGCCGTGCCATCGTCCAACAAACCGGTTAAAATGATACCGATCGTACTGGAATTAAAAACCACTGCTGCCGAACGGAACAATACATCAATAGAAGGGCGCCAACGGTTTTCGTGCGGGCCTTTAATGAAATGGATCGTTTGATCGGATGAGATCAGCATATGAAAATCCGGCTTGGCAATGTAAATATGCCCGGCTTGTACCTGCTCCCCATTTTCCGGAATGCTGCAGGCAAATTCTGTCCTTTTTTGTAAATGTTGTACCAAAACGTTGCCCAATGAATGGCGTGAAACATGCAAAACCACCAAAATGGCGGCATCCAGGTTTTGTGGTATTTTTTCTAACAACTGGCTGATGGCCTGCAAACCGCCTGCCGATGCACCAACTACAATTACTGATTTAACTGGGTTCATGATCTATTAATATTCCAATTAAATTAATGTTTTAGGCTGATCTGAACAATTGTGCCTGTTTGTGGTGATGATTCAATGTTTAAAGTGCCTTTATATAAACGCAAACGGTTTTTAATGCTGCTTAAACCTATTCCTTTTGGTGTTTCTGCTAAATGGTTACTGTCAAAACCGATGCCATTATCTGCAACGGTAATAAATGTGTTTTTCGTTTTTTTGATTACCTCGATACTAATGTTGCTGGCCTGTGCATGTTTGATGCTGTTGTTTACCAATTCTTGCACCATGCGGAAAATATTAAGCTGTGTTTGAAAAGGCAAAGTTTTACAAGTGTGGCTTACTTTGGTATCCACCTTGAGTTTGTTGTTGGATAGCCGCCCGGCCATATCTTCTAAAGTGGCTGCCAGGCCAAAATCTGTTAAAATGGATGGTGCCAACTCAAAGGAAATGTTGCGGATATCACGGATGCTTTGGTTTAGCAATTGCATCAAATAATCAAATAAATGTTCTTCTTTTGAGGTTTTAAACTGGTCAATGTTAAGTTTAACGGCATATAGCATTTGTGCAATGCCGTTGTGCAGCACCTCGCTGATCCTTTTCTTTTCATTTTCTTCGGCTTGTAAACCTGCCGAAAGGATCATTTGCTGCTGCTCCTCTTTAATGTGCGAAGCTTCCATTTCCATCATCATTTTATCGCTGATATCGGTAAAAGTGCCGATAAAGCGCTTTTTCTGCTGCTGGTCTGTAACTACCTGCGCCCGGGCCTGCACATATTTTAAACCTTGGTTATAAGAACTGACCCGAAACCTGATGTTAAATTCTTTTTCCCAGATAATTGCCTGCCGGATATCATGATCTACATTTTTACGGTCGTGCTGATAAACTCCGTTGATAAGTGTTTCATACTTACCGTCAAAGCTGCCTTTTTCAAGGCCATATAAGGCGAGGCAAAAATCATCAAAGTAAATTTTGCCTGTTACAGTATCAATTTCCCAAATGCCGGCAGAAGAAGCTTCCAAAGCAATTTCCAGCGTTTTGTTGGCTTCCTGTAGTTTTTGCTCGGCTTGCTGCTTTGCGGTAAAATCAGTTATGGTTAAATAACAGTTTGGGTTTAAAGTTGAATCTTTGACTGCGATGCCATCAATCTGCACATTTAATATGTCCTGGTTTTTTTTAATCAAACGGATAGAACATGTTTGCGCATCGGGCGAAGTAAACAAATTTTTAAAATAAATGTAAAACCTATCCCGGTCTTCCGGGTGAATGTTCAGTAAAAATAGTTTGCCAACCATACTGTTTTTATCGGCATCAAATAATTTAATGCCGGCATAATTAACGTTCTGGGTAATTCCGGCTTGGCTGATTACAAAATAACTGATAGGTGCCAGTTCAAATAAATTGCTGAAATTGATACGGCTCTGCTCCAGTTCAACCATGGCGTTTTGCAGTTCGTCATTCTGCATCTCCAGTTCTATTTGCTGTACCCGTAATTCGTGGAAGAGCCGTTTCACTTCCATCATTTGAACACTTCTGTTGCTGTTTTTATCAGCAGAAATTAACTGTTCAGCTTTTTCCCGCAGGATGTCGAGCATTGTGTTTTCTTTTAACATTTTTATATCCGTTAAGCTGGCTTCTCATCGTTAATAACAATCAAATTAAGCAATATTTCGCCGGTAAGCTCATCTACCGAAGGCAAACTTGTAAAACTTAATTGTTTTTTCCCGATCACCGGAAATTCGAGGTTTAAGGTAACCAGCAAGTCCTCTTGTTGTACGTTCCTGATCATGTTGTCCAACCGTGTTGTTTTCCACAAATCATGCGCCAGGGCAGAAAAACCCAAGCCCTGTAATTGCTGTTCGTCCATTTTAAAAAACTCTAAAAAAGCTGGGTTTGCAGCAAGCACTTCTTGTTTATTATTAAATAAAATAGCAGGCGTTTGTATTTGGTTCATCAACGTTTTTGAATAATTAATCAGTGTTTTGAGCCTATGTTCCATTATTTTTAAGGAACTGATATTGGTAAACGTTAACACAGCGCCGCTGATAAAATTATCCATAGTGCGGTAAGGCATAATGCGCAAATTGTACCAAACGTTTTTATTCGTTTTAATTTCTATTTCTTTTGGCGCCAAACTTTCGATTACGTTGATGATAATCTTTTTAAAATCGGGCAAATCAAAATTGAATTTAATATCGGTGATGGAACGGCCGGTATCCGAAGCAATTACGTTAAACAAAGCCTTTACCTGCGGCGTATAACGTAAAATTATCAACTGGTTGTCCAGGAAAATAGTGCCAATCTCAGTACTGTCCAGCAGGTTTTTCATGTCGTTGTTCAGCCGCGTCAGTTCTTCGGCTTTGGCCTGATAAGAGACGTTCGTGGTCATCAGCTCTTCGTTGAGCGATTGCATTTCCTCTTTCGTGGTCAGTGATTCTTCGTTCGTGCTTTGCAGTTCTTCATTGGTGCTTTGCAGTTCTTCGTTGGTTGATTTTAGTTCTTCCAGCGAAGTTTCCATTTGTTCAATCGTACTGTGCAGTTGCTGTTTGGTGTATTCCAGTTCTTTCAGTAACTCTTCGGTCATCAGGCTTTGCCCGTTGTGGTTCTGTTTTGTATTTTTTTTAGTTGATGCTTTTTTTACCAGCCCTTTATCTTCCAACACAATCAGCGTAAAACCTTGCAGCTCGGAGTTGTTAAAAATGCAGGTTTTCAGGTTTACCAAGCGCGTTTGGCCGTCTTCCTTGATCTTAATATCGTTTATCGCAATTAATGTTTGCTGCGACCGTGCCTGGTAAACGGCATTGCGCAAAACGTTTTTCAATTCTTCGCGCATCATTTCAAAAACGTTCATGGCTGCCTCGCCCGGGTTCAGTTCTAAAAACTTGCCGGTTTTGCCGTTGATGTACAAGATATCGCCTCGTTCGTTTACCAATAACGAAACCGGCGTAAAAGATTCGAGCAAAAAGCGGTTAAAGCTTTCTAACATTGATTTTTTTCCGGCCGTTTTTGGTTCTTCTGTTTTTTGGGCGTTGCCAAAGTATTGGCGGGAAATGTTGAACTGAAAATCCATGACTTTATTGGCTGTTTGCGAGCCTGCCTTTCGTTCAAATATTTTCCATTTCGGCTCTACGGGCACAAAAAGGTCGATAAAGCCACCGATGGTTTCGGCCGGTCCAAGCATCAAAATCCCGGTCTGGGTTAACGAGTAATGGAAAATCGGCATCAGCTTTTTCTGAAGTTCGGCATTTAAGTAGATCAGCACGTTGCGGCACGACAATAAATCCAGGCGGGTAAAAGGAGCATCCTTGATAAGGTTGTGCTGGGCAAAAACCAGCATTTCGCGCAGTTCTTTTTTTACCTGATATTTTTCGTTCCGTTTGATAAAAAAACGTTCCAACCGCTCGGGCGAAACATCGGCCATAATGTTGCTGTTGTATGTTCCGGAGCGTGCGATTTCTATCGCCTGAATATCCAAATCGGTTGCAAAAATCTGGATCTTGGGCGTGTGTTTGCTGTTTAGCAGCGTGTAACATTCCATCAGCAAAATGGCAATCGTGTAGGCTTCTTCGCCGGTAGAGCAGCCGGCCACCCAAACCCTTACCGGTTCGTTGTTGGTTTTTAAGTGAAGGATGGGCAACAGTTTTTCTTTCAGCGATTCGTAAGCCTGGCCGTCCCTGAAAAATTTGGTTACGCCAATCAGCAATTCTTTAAAAAGGGCATCAAGCTCGTGTGGGTTTTCGCGCAAAAAACCGATGTAGCCGGTGTAGTCCGAAAGTTGGTGCAAGGCCAAACGG
>NZ_CALMAT010000173.1:0-5986 GCF_937859865.1 uncultured Mucilaginibacter sp. | reverse complement strand
GGGTAATGGTATTGGTTTTGTAGTGAGAAAAATCATGGCCGGTGCGCGTACGCAGCAGCATCAGTATTTTTTGGATAGAGTTGGAATCGCGTATTTCTGATTTTACCTGTTCCACTGGTTCTTCGCTCAATGCCGGGTGGTTAAGGTATTGGATCAGTTTGACCGGCATTTCCTCCGGTGCCAAAACATAATCAACCAAATTGGTGGCAATGGCTGTTTTGGGCATACTGTCGTACTGCGCGGTTTCCGGGTCCTGCACCAGCGCCATGCCCAGTTTTTCTTTGATGAGGCGCAAACCCGTTTCCCCGTCTGATCCCATTCCGGAAAAAATGATGCCAACAGCGCGGTTCCATTGGTCTTCGGCCAGGCTTTGCAAAAAATAATCAATCGGCATACGCAAACCATGTGCTTTGTCTGGGTTTAAAAGCAGCAGTTTACAGTTGTGGATGCCCATGTCTTTGTCCGGCGGGATCACATAAACCATATCTGGCTTCACCTGCGCGCCATCTTCGGCCTCCATTACCGGCATCGGCGTAAAAGCCTGGATCAGTTCGGCCAAATTGCTGGCGTAATTGGGGTCTAAGTGCATAATCAGCACAAAAGCCATCCCGCTATCGGCCGGTAGGTGCGTAAAAAATTTCTCGAAAGCACTAAAAGCGCCGGCCGAACCGCCGATGGCCACAATAGGAAAAGGCCGCGTATGGCCGGAACGAACGGCCGGCACACGTTTTTTTATTGCTGTAGGTTCTTGGTCTTGGGCTGTATTTTCATCTGTGCGCAACGAATCGTTTTCCATAAAAGTCCTTGGTGCAAATCTTATAAATTTTAAGTGTCCTGTTTTTTTTGAAACCTTAAAAGCTGTTTAATTTTTGTTTAAATTACTGGCGATGCTTCTTTTATCGCCTAAAAATCAGTGTGGCCATTTGCTTTCTGTAGGCGGCAGCAAAAGGGCAACACCAAATTTATAGTGCTAAAAGAAGCATCCGGTTTTTTCTTGAGATGAAGTTAAACAGCTTTTGAGCAGCATTAATTAAAACAGTAAGAGACAAACAAAGCATAGGTAGTTTATCCTTCGGAAAGATACATTAGTAAATCAAATTAATTGATTTTTGGTACGGGAAAGTGTAGAAAAAATTTGTTCAGGCAAAAAAACAGGTTTTAACTTCTGCGCAAAAATAATTGAAACTTTGTAATTTTTGTAACGTACAAAACAGTAATTCTCTCCTGTTAGGTTTTTAATTGGTTAAAGCATCCCGGGCTCCCCGCCCGGGATGCTTTGTGTTTTTGCCGGTGATGCTTCTTTTACCACCTCTTTTTAGCTGAGGTTTTGGTCTTTAAACCAAACTTCCTCCGGCTTGGCTTTAAAGTTTTGCATCAGTTTTAGTAGTTCCTGCGGATTATTGCTGCTTAAAACGAGTTTTCGGTTGGCTGGTTTCAAAAAGCGGTTTTCCACCATCACGTCCATCTGCTTCAGCAAAAAATCATAAAAACCGTTGATGTTAAGCAAACCGATGGGTTTATGGTGAAGGCCCAATTGCAGCCAGGTTAATGTTTCAAAAAATTCTTCGAGCGTGCCTAAACCGCCGGGCAGCGTGATGATGCCATCGCACAGGTCGTTCATCAACTGCTTCCTTTGGTGCATATTTTCTACCACGTGCATTTCGGTAAGTCCTTTGTGGCCAACTTCTTTGTCCATTAAAAACCCCGGGATTACACCAATCGCTTTTCCGCCGCGCTGCAAAACGGCATTGGCTATCAAGCCCATTACGCCAACCTTTCCGCCGCCAAAAACCAGGGAAATATTTTGGTTCACCATTAGTTCGGCCAGTTCCTCAATCGCTGCTTTCAGCTTTTCATCACCGTTAAAATTTGCCCCGCAGAAAACACAGATTGCATTCATGTCTAAAAATTATTTTGGCTAATTTAAAATTTATTGAGGCTTAAATTGAATCAGGAGCAAGCCGAAGAAAAAATAACAGCATACTGTTTTTATAGGCATAAAAACAGTATGGCTATTTGGACACAACAATAAGCGATCGGGATACTTTTTAGCAGGCAAGCTGTTTAATCTTTGCTTTAAACAATTTTAATATTAAAAATGAAAGCAACATTGATAACAGGCGCTTCCGGTGGGATTGGTGAAGCCTTTGCCAAACGGCTCGCAGCAGAAAAACACAACCTTTTATTAATTGCCCGTTCGGAAAACAAACTTCAGCTATTGTGCGAAGAATTGGCTGCCAAACATGCCGTCAACGTACAATATATTGCTGCAGATTTAACAAAACCGGATGCCGACAAAATAATTTTTGAAGAAACCGAAAAACGCGGGCTCGAAATTGAATGGTTGATCAACAACGCAGGCATTGGTTCGGGCGGCGACTTTTTAGAATACGATTTGAAAAGTATTATGGAAATGATGCATCTAAACATGGATGCCATGGTAGCATTAACGCACCGCTTTTTGCCACAAATGAGGGCACGAAAAAGCGGAAAGATCATCAATGTTGGTTCGATGGCAGGTTTCAACCCAATTCCATATATGACGGTTTATGCAGCATCGAAAGCCTTTGTTCAATCATTTACCCAAGCCTTGCACGAAGAAAACCGGCTGCTTAATATCCAGGTGATGTTGTTATGCCCTGGCGCAACCGAAACTAACTTTTTTGAAGCGGCCAAAATCGGCCCCGACCGTAAAAGTAGTTTCTCCAGCAAAGAATTAGAAACACCGGAACAAGTGGTAGCATCGGCATTGAAAGGAATTCAAAAAAACAAAACGATCGTTGTTTCGGGGACACAAAATAAAATACTTAGAAGGATACTTCATTTTGTCCCTAATTCAACCGCACTTTCTTTGTTTGGAAAACAGATGCGCAGCCAATTGAATTTAAAGTATCTTTAAACATACTGTTTTTACCCATGAAAAATGCCGCATCCAACATCCTCCGAATCAAATCTGTTGCGCAACAGCACCAGCTTCTATCCCTGCCACAACCAGAACATCCGTTGGTCAGTATTATCAGGTTTGAAGATTTTCCGGTAATTGTGAATCCAAGTACCCTAAAGTTTTCAATGGATTTTTATACGGTTACCATCAAGAAAAATTGCGATTGTAAAATAAAATATGGCCAAACGCATTATGATTTTGATGGCGGCGTAATGTCGTTTACAGCGCCCGAACAGTTGCTCGCCTTTGAAGGGGACTTAAAACCGCCGCCAAGTGGTTGGCAGCTATCGTTCCACCCTGATTTTATCAGAAATTACGCGCTCGGAAAAAAAATAAAGGAGTACGGTTTTTTTCATTATGCTATGAACGAAGCACTAATCCTTTCTGAAAAAGAGGAAGCCTCAATCGAAAACCTTTTTAAAAACATCGCAAATGAATATTATTTGCCAATTGATAATTTTAGTCAGGATGTTATTGTTTCTCAATTGGAGCTGCTGTTGACTTATTGTAACCGCTATTACAACCGCCAGTTTATCACCAGGAAAATACCGATCAATGATTTGTTGACGAAAATGGAGACTTTGTTGACAGCTTATTTTAACGGCAATAAAATTGCGGCAGAAGGTTTGCCCAGTGTAACTTATCTGGCAGGGCAACTAAATATGTCTGCCAAATATTTAAGCGATACCTTGCGCAGCCTAACCGGGCAAAGTGCGCAGCAACATATCCAAAACCAATTGATGGAAAAAGCCAAGCAAACCTTGGCCACCACCAACTTATCGGTAAGTGAAATAGCTTACGGGTTAGGGTTTGAATATCCGCAATCGTTTAACAAACTGTTTAAGAAAAAAACGAACTTGTCGCCTTTAGAATTCAGGCAATCGTTTAATTAATGAAGAAATTGGTGCCGGTGCAGTCCGTTCAAATTCTGTTTGGTTTATTGCCGATGCTTCTTTTATTGCCTAAAAATCATCAGGTTTTCATAACCCGTATTTCGTTTGGCTTTTATAAGTCTTTCCAATAATTTAGTTTTATAGTATGAATAAAGCCGAAAGTGTAAAAGATTTCTTTGCGAGCCGAAACCCTTCTATGCGGATAAATGACCAATTTACAATTTTTGAAAGAAAAGTATTTACGAGTAAAACAATGCCTTATAACAGAAGGGATTTTTACATCGTTACTTTAGCCTTAGGGGTTGGTAAATTGCATTTTGCAGATAAAAGTGTGGAAATAAACAAACCAGCCCTAATATTTATGACCCCGGTAATACCTTATGCATGGGAACCGGTTTCACCAAAACAGGAAGGTTTTTTCTGCCTTTTTACAGAAGGGTTTTTTAGGGCGAAAGTTTCGGACAAGGTTTTGCAAGATTCGCCGATCTTTAAAATTGGCGCTGACCCTGTTTTTTTTATTAATGAAACTCAGCAGCAACACATTGCCACAATTTTTCAAAATATGTTGCGAGAGTTCCATTCCGATTATATTTATAAGTATGAATTGTTGCGGAACTATATAATCCTTTTGCTTCATGAGGTGATAAAAATGCAGCCCGTAATTAACCCTTTTAAACATCAAAATGCTTCGTCACGGATTGCATCCCTTTTTCTTGAATTATTAGAGCATCAGTTTCCTATCAGTTCGCCCCAATATTCTTTGAAGTTACGAACTGCAACTGATTATGCAAAGCAGTTATCTGTTCATATAAATCATTTAAACCGTGCTGTAAAAAAAGCTACAGGTAAAACAACAACGGAGCATTTAAATGAACGAATCATAAGTGAAGCAAAAGCACTTCTGCTTAATTCGGATTGGAGCGTTAGCGAAATTGCTTACAGCCTCGGATATAAGTACCCAACCTATTTCAACAATCTATTTAAAAAGCAAACCGGGGTTAATCCCAGTTCTTTAAGACAGGACCAGCTTGTTTGAATTTCTTAATTCTTTGTTTGATTTCCTTTAACATGTAAGTAAGTGTACAGGTTACTTTTGTGTTATAAAATAAAACGATGGAAAACGTAAAAAACAAAGTAATCATCATTACAGGCGCAAGCAGCGGGATAGGTGAGGCAACTGCGCTAATGCTTGCCGAACAAGGTGCAAAGGTTGTACTTGGTGCACGCCGTTTAGATCGTTTAGAAGCGCTGGCAAAACGTATTTCTGAAGCAGGCGGCGAAGTATCCTACGCAGTTACGGATGTAAAAAGGCGCGAAGATTTATCGAACCTCGTAAAATTAGCTTGCGATAAATATGGCAAGCTCGACGTTCTTGTTAACAATGCAGGCGTTGCACCTGTTTCCCTTTTAGAGGAATTGCGAGTAGAAGATTGGGAAGATATGATTGACGTAAACATTAAAGGCGTTTTGTATGGGATTGCAGCCGCACTGCCGGTTTTCCGCAAGCAGGGTTTCGGGCATTTTGTAAACACGGCTTCTACGTCTGGGTTGAAAACCACGCCAACCATGTCGGTTTATTCTGGTACAAAGTTCGCCGTTCGTGCCATTTCTGAAGGTTTGAGGCAGGAAGCCGGCCCTCAATTGCGCGTAACCATTATTACTCCGGGCTTTGTTCAAACAAACCTTGCGGATTCTATGACCAACGTGGAAGTAAAAGCCCAAATTGTTGATTCTATGGAAAAAATGGCTTTGCAACCGGACGCAATTGCCCGCGCTATCGTTTATGCAATCAGCCAGCCAGCCGAAGTTGACGTGAACGAAATTGTTATCCGCCCAACTGCCCAGGCTTAAAGCTAATTTTTTTGAGATAGAAATTGAAGCTTTAATTTATTTTTATAATAATTGAAACATAAAAATCTAATCAAAAAACATAGTTTTCTTTTCTGTGCTTTTTGATGGCATACTGTTTTTATGCCGATAAAAACAGTATGCCATTTTGAAAAGGTTTCTTTTCGCGCTGTCATTTTCGCACCGAAGGGAGAAATCCTTTTCAAAGCGATTAGACTTTTGTTGTTGAAATAAGATTTCTCACTTCGGGTCGATTTCTATGATCTAAGCAACTGCTTTTTGATAATTATTTTCATACATT
>NZ_CALMAT010000172.1:18010-30819 GCF_937859865.1 uncultured Mucilaginibacter sp. | reverse complement strand
ACAAACGATGTCGCTCATCGCTTTTAATTCGGCCGTACAATTCACGTAAGTAATCACCAAATGATCCGGATATTGCTCTTTAAACTTGGCAAACAAGTGCGGCGGACAACTATCGGCCAAGGAACATCCGGCTTTTAAATCGGGCAATAAAACTTTCTTTTTTGGCGATAAAATTTTAGCCGTTTCGGCCATAAAATGCACACCGGCAAATACAATTACGTCGGCATCGGTTTTTGATGCCTGCTGCGAAAGGCCCAAACTATCGCCGATATAATCGGCAATGTCCTGAATATCACCTTCTTGGTAATAGTGCGCCAGTATAATTACATTTTTTTCCTTTTTAATTTTTTCGATTTCATCAAACAGATCAAGCGACGGATCAATGTATTCGTCCACAAATCCGTTCACTTGTATTTCTTCAAAAGTATCCATTTTTAACATTTCAATAAAAACAACTTATTCTTTAAATAAAAAAACTATGATTTGTTAGTATGTTGGTTTCGTTTAAAAGTTGGTGCGTTTTTTTTTGCAAAAGTAGTTGATGTATTCTTATTAACATCTTGTTCACACAATGTTTACTTTATCGTGCTGATTCTCTGCTGTTTTTATCTGGCAAATTTATTTTCGGAAGTTTTGCTGTGAATTAGTAACCTTTTTAAATATGTTAACGTAAGAGCAGAATTCTGTTTATAACTAAAGGAGAATAAAAGTGCCATCAATGGTTATCCACACTAATTCCCACAAAAATATTTTTCCTGATTTTTTATCACCGCGAATTTAACATCTTTACGGCTGTTATTAACAATGCGTGAAGAACGCTGTTTTTATGTACTGTTTTTATGGGTAGAAATGTTGATTACTTAGTCATTGGGTCCGGGATTGCAGGATTGAGTTTTGCGTTAAAAGCAGCGCAATACGGTAAGGTCTTGATTGTTACAAAATCAAACGAAGACGAATCGAACACCAAATATGCGCAAGGCGGCGTGGCGGTTGTTGTGGATAAACAAGAAGATTCGTTTGAAAAACACATCGAAGACACGCTGATTGCCGGCGATGGTTTGTGCGATGAAGAAGTGGTAAGGATTGTGGTGGAAGAAGGGCCGCCGCGAATCAAGGAAATTATTGATTACGGAACCAATTTCGACAAAACGAACCAAGGCATTTTTGACCTGGCAAAAGAAGGCGGACATTCTGAAAGCCGCGTCCTTCATTACAAAGATATTACCGGTTTTGAGATTGAAAGGGCGTTGCTGGAGCAAATCCATCAGAACGAAAACATCGAAATTTTAACGCATTATTTTGCGATTGATCTGATTACGCAGCATCATTTGGGTGAATTTGTAGACCGATCAAGTAAGGATATTACTTGTTTTGGGATTTATGCGCTTAACCATTTGACGAATGAAGTTGAGAAGATTTTGTCGAAAATAACCGTTATGGCATCTGGTGGCGCCGGCCATATTTATTCGATCACCACCAATCCAACGATTGCAACCGGCGACGGCGTAGCAATGGTTTACCGGGCAAAAGGAAAAGTGCGTGATATGGAATTTATCCAATTCCATCCAACGGCATTGTACAATCCTGGCGATTATCCTTCTTTCCTGATTTCGGAAGCCGTCCGTGGTTTTGGCGGGATTTTAAAACGCCGGAACGGAGAAGAGTTTATGCAGGAATATGACCCTCGAAAATCTTTGGCGCCGCGCGATATTGTGGCGCGTGCAATTGATGCGGAGATGAAAAAATCGGGTGATGATTTTGTTTACCTTGATATTCGACACCGGAGCAAAGACGATTTGCTGGCTCATTTCCCAAATATTTACGCCAAATGTTTGTCTATCGGGATTGATATGACAAAGGATATGATTCCTGTTTCTCCCGCAAGTCATTACATGTGTGGCGGTGTTATGGTTGATACGCACGGGCAATCTTCCATCCAACATTTGTATGCCTGCGGCGAATGTTCTTCTACGGGTTTACATGGCGCAAACCGTTTGGCTTCCAATTCTTTGCTGGAAGCTTTGGTTTTTGCGCATCGGATTTATGAAGATGCCATCCAAAAAGCCAATGCTTCTTTTATGCCACTAAATATCCCGGACTGGAACGAGTTTGGCGTAAAGCAGCAAAATGAAGATATTTTGGTAACGCACAACATCCGCGAAATGCAGAAAATTATGAATGATTATGTGGGGATTGTGCGATCAGATTTTCGGTCGGAGCGGGCGTTGCGACGGTTAAGGTTGCTGTACGAAGAGACGGAAGATTTCTACAAAAAAACCAAACTTTCTATCAAATTGTGCGAGCTGCGGAATTTGATTCAAGTTGCTTATTTGGTTGTAAAATCAGCCATGATCCGCAAAGAAAGCCGGGGATTGCATTTTACAACGGATTATCCAAACCATGCAGCCGAATTAAAAAATACGATATTGTAACAAAAAATAGGTGCTAAAAGAAGCATTATAAAAAGAGCGGAAAACGGGATTCGAACCCGCGGCCTTCAGTTTGGGAAACTGATGCTCTACCAGCTGAGCTATTTCCGCAGATAAAAAAGGAAGAGGCTGTTTAAATCCATGCTTCTTTTATCGCATTAAAATTAGTGTTTGTATTTTGTCTTTACAAAAATTAAAAAATACTTTATCATTTTTTATACGATAAAAGAAGTATCAGTTGCTTCTGATTTTTAAAAAATAGATTTATGCCGCTAATCCTTCCTGTAAAAGATAAATTTCCAGTTATCGGTTCCGGTTGTTTTATTGCCGAAAATGCCACAATTGTTGGCGATGTAACCATCGGAAACCAATGTTCGGTTTGGTTTAATGCGGTTATTCGCGGCGATGTAAATTCGATTACCATTGGCGATCATACCAATATCCAGGACGGTGCAGTTATTCATTGTACTTATCAAAAAGCCGCTACGGTTATCGGCCATCATGTTTCTGTTGGCCATAACGCTATTATTCACGGCTGTACGCTACACAATTATATTTTAGTAGGAATGGGGGCGATTGTGATGGACCACGCTGTTGTAGAAGATTTTTGCATCATTGCAGCAGGTGCCGTGGTTTTAGAAAACACACATTGCGAAACTGGTTTTATTTACGCCGGAACGCCGGCCAAAAAAGTAAAAGCTGTTTCGGCAGAACAAATGCACCTATTGAAACAGCTTCCTTTAAATTATAATTTGTATTCGAGCTGGTTTACGGATTTATAACTGGTTTCGGAACTTCTATCGTTTCGTTCATTTCCCAGTTTGCCCGCAACGAAAGTTCTTTGTTGTAATACCAAATTGGTTCGGGCAAAGTCCGGTTTTTAATATTTCCGGTATCCCATTTTCCATTTTTATTCAAGTCGTAAATTATTCTTACAAAATATTTTGCAACAGCATAATTATTAAAGGTTAACGATTGGTTCCGGTTTATATGAACACTTTTAATCGGTTTTTTGTCAAAATTCAACAATTCAAAAATATATGCTTTTGAAGTATCCGGCAAAACAACTTTAAAAACCATGGAACCGTAATTTTCGTCTTTGTTCAACTGAAAAGAAATATTTGTTTTCCTGTTTTTATTGCCATAAATATCAATAAAAGTGCCTTCGTTCAAAACAACATCGTAATGCTTGCCGGCCTTCCAGGGATATTTTAAAACATAACTTCTTAGTTGCGAAGTATCTTTGTCTAAAGTGATACCATATTTAGGGACAGAATCTTCAGCCAAAGTGATCTGGGCTTCGTTGGTTGATTCTATCGGATAGTTTGCTGTTAACTGCAAATTTGTTTTTGGTTTAAGCAAACCGCCTGTTGCCGTATTGCTGATACTCAAATTTCTTTTGAAAGTTTCGCGTTTGCCTTTTCGCAAAGTAACCGTATCTAAAGCTTTGTTGCCCGATAAAATGGCAACTTTAACAGAATCAAAACTCATATCGCGCAAGTACAGCCTTGCTGAATCAGCCGTTCTGCTAAATTCTACAATTTTTTGCGCGTTTAAATTTTCATTTTGGATAATGCGCAATCCAGGCCGTTCAATTCCTTTGTTAAAAGTAAAAGACAGTTTTCCGTCTGCATCAATTTTTCGGTCTATCACCCTAAATTTTGCCGGTATTGGTTTAAAAAGCGTCAGCAGGATATTTGCCGTGTCTTTTCGAAGCCGGATATCTTTTGGCAAAAGCGCGATCAGTTCGTTTTCGTTATCTAAAATCCGGTTTGGCGTTGCTTCTTTTAGGGCATAAATTCGGTAAGTATTTGCATGAAGGTTGCTGATCTTAAAATTTCCGGCCGTATCTGTGGTTGCATAATAAGACGGTTTTTTTTTGCCAAAAAGGGCAGAGTCTTCCTTGGCGGTAAAAATAAAAGTGGTAACTTCTTTTTCCGGTAATTGTGTTTCCGAATTGATCACCTTGCCGGAAATGCTTAACGAATCAATTTCAGTTCCTGTGGTAAAAACATAAGTGAAATTTTTTAAGATGTTGTTCTCGTTTACATCACCAATCGCCTTTCCAAAACTAATAACATAGGTTGTGTTTTTCCGCAAAGAATCCTTCAAATTGATCACCAGGCTTTTCTGCCTGATGCGGAATTCGGGCAGTTTTTCTTGTGCAGGTGAAATGGTGATTTCCTGGTATTGGTTGTTCAGTTTAAAGTATTCGTCAAAATCTAAAGTAATTTGTTTTGCAGCAAACCTTTTTGATTTGTTTTCGGGAGTTGCTTTCAAAAGTTTTGGCGGTGTTTTGTCTCTTGGACCGCCTTGTGGCTTTTGTACACTTGCGCAACTGTAAATGAAAAAAAGGGTGCTAAAAAAAGCACCGTAGCAGCTATAAAATAAAGATGTTTTATTTGAGGCCATTTATGTAGGCTATAATCAAAAATTTATTTTGGATGAAGAATATCATTAAAAAAAATAAATCTCCTTTTATAGCTAATTATTTTTTAGGGTGAAAATTGCAGGTTTTCAATCAATTTTGGTTATCTGCTGATATGGACCATCAAAACAGAAACATCTGAAGGCGAAACGCCGGAAATCCGTGAAGCTTGCCCTAACGTTCTTGGTTTGATTCGGATCAGTTTTTCGCGCGCTTCTTTTGACAGAGAAAATATTTCATTATAGTTAAACAAAGGGTTAATTTCCTTGTCCTCCATTTTTTTCATTTTATTTACAATTTCCAGTTCTTTTTCAAAGTACGATTCGTATTTAATTTTAATTTCCGCCTGTTCAATTGTTTTTTCATCAAAAGCCGAAAGGAAGTTTTTCAGTAAGGGTGATGCTTCTTTTAGCACACTAAAATTGATCTGCGGTCGGCCAATAATGGCTGAAAGTTTTACATTTTGGCTAATCGTGCTGGTTCCAGCTTCTTCCAGTAAACCATTTACTTCTTCCGGTTTGATAGAATTTGATTTTACAAACTTTACGATTTCGTCTGCATTTTTGATTTTATCATTTACGGTTTGCATGCGCTCTTTACTAATTAAACCTATTTTGTAACCAAGAGGAGTGAGGCGGATATCTGCATTGTCCTGGCGTAAAAGCAAACGATGTTCGGCACGCGAAGTAAACATGCGGTAAGGTTCTTCTGTTCCTTTCGTAACCAAATCATCAATTAAAACGCCAATATAAGATTCCGACCGCTTCATAATTAAGGCATCTTTTCCTGCTACGTTGTTATGCGCATTAATGCCGGCAATAAATCCCTGACAGGCTGCTTCCTCATAGCCGGTCGTTCCGTTTATTTGTCCTGCAAAGAATAAGTTGTCAATTAGTTTTGTTTCCAAAGTTAATTTTAATTGTGTAGGAGGGAAGTAATCATATTCAATGGCATAGCCTGGGCGAAACATTTTTACGTTTTCAAATCCCGGAATTAGTTTTAATGCTTTGTATTGGACGTCTTCCGGCAAAGAAGTGGAAAAGCCATTAACGTATATTTCTACCGTATTCCAGCCTTCCGGTTCAACAAAAACCTGGTGTCGGTCCCGCTCTGCAAAACGGTTTATCTTATCTTCTATAGATGGGCAATAGCGCGGGCCTAATCCTTTTATCCTGCCCGTAAACATCGGCGATTTTTCAAAACCTTCTTTCAAGGTTTCGTGTACTTTAGTATTGGTATAAGTAATCCAGCAACAGCGTTGTTCTGTTGGTTTTTGAATTCCTGTGTAAGAGAATTCGCCTCGCTCTTCATCGCCCCATTGCTCTTCCATTTTGGTGTAATCCAGACTTCTTCCGTCTACACGTGGTGGCGTGCCGGTTTTCATTCTTCCGGCTTCAAAACCTAATTCTACCAATTGTTCAGTAATGCCATAAGCCGCTTTTTCTGCTGTTCGTCCTCCGCCAAAACGTTTTTCGCCAATATGGATTAAGCCGTTTAAAAATGTCCCGTTGGTTAATACAACAGCTTCTGCCTCAAGCTCAATTCCTAATGAAGTAACTACGCCGCAAGATTTTCCATCTTTGACCATTAAAGCGTTTACTGTATCCTGCCAAAAATCAACATTTACGTTTCTTTCCAGCATCAAACGCCATTCTTCGGCAAAACGCATTCGGTCAACCTGTGCACGCGGACTCCACATGGCCGGACCTTTTGAACGATTAAGCATTCTAAACTGAATACTTGTTTTATCGGTAATAATTCCCGAACCACCACCCATTGCATCAATTTCACGCACAATTTGGCCTTTTGCTACACCACCCATAGCTGGGTTACAGCTCATTTGTGCTATCGTTCCCATATTCATGGTAATAAGCAACACTGATGAACCTAAATTTCCTGCTGCTAATGCGGCTTCGCAACCTGCGTGGCCACCACCAACAACAATTACATCATATTTTTTAAACATTTCTATTTAAGTTTCACGTGAAACATTAATACTAAAAACAGTAATTAACCTTCTTTTAACTCTGTTAATATCAACCAACGCTCTAAGTAATCATCTAATTCTTTTTGGTTGGATTGGATAGTTTCAGAAGCTGAGATTAAACCCTCGGCTTTTGTAGTTGGATTATTAAGAACGAGATTTAAGTCTGCAATTGTTTTTTCAATAGAAGAAATTTTGCTTTCTAAATCTTGTAATTCTTTTTCTTGCTGAAAAGGAAAAGCTTTTTTGGGTTCTATTACGGTTGCTTTAGCTGGTTTATCCTGCGTTTTTTCCTTTTGTTTTGCAGCAGCTTCTTCTAAACGGAAATCGGTATAGTTGCCATTATAAACCTGCAAATGCCCGTTTTGGGTGAAGATAAAAAGCTGTTCCGTTAATTTATCAATTAAATAACGATCATGGGAAACCAAAATAATTACACCGGCAAAAGTGGTTAAAAAATCTTCTAACACATTTAATGTATCCGTATCCAAATCGTTGGTTGGTTCATCCAGAATTAAAAAATTAGGGTTTTTGATCAATACCATTAAAAGCTGCAGTCTTTTCTTTTCGCCGCCACTTAAATTGCTGATAAAACCATGTTGTTTTTTTGGTGGAAACAAAAATTGTGTAAGCAATTGAGAAGCAGAGAGCAGTTTCCCATCGGCCATCGTAATATATTCTGCTACTTCTTTTATCACATCAATTACGCGGTCTGCATTGTTAAAATTTAAACCGGACTGACGGTAATATCCAATTGAAGTAGTTTCACCAACATCAATTTTACCAGCGTCAGGTTGTATTTCTCCAGTTAATAGGTTTAAAAAAGTTGATTTACCGCTTCCGTTTTTACCGGCCAAACCAATCCGGTCACCTTTTTTAAATACATAGTTAAAGTCATTAATAATAACTGTTTCGTTGAATGCTTTTTTTAGGTGGTTAATTTCAACAATTTTGTTTCCCTGCCTGGCTGATTTGATACTTAATTCCAACTGCTCTTTTTGGCCGTTGTTTTGGGTTTTGCTTTGCAAATCATAAAAAGCATCAATCCTCGATTTTGATTTGGTACTACGTGCTTGTGGCATCCTACGCATCCACTCTAACTCTTTCTTTAAAAGGTTTGAATTCTTTTGATAGCGAAGTTGGTCGGCCGCTTCCCGCTCCGCACGTTTTTCTAAATAATAGCTATAGTTTCCCTGGTAAGGAAAAATTTTCTGCTGGTCAATTTCTAAAATCTCGTTACAAACGTTATCCAAAAAGTACCGATCGTGTGTAACCAGCAAAATAGTTTTGTTACCAGAAGTTAAAAAGCTTTCCAGCCACTCAATCGTTTCGATATCTAAATGGTTAGTCGGCTCATCTAAAATGTACAGTTCCGGGTCGCTTATCAGCAATTCGGCCAAAGCCAAACGCTTTTTTTGCCCGCCAGAAAGGGTTTTTATTTGCTGGTCTAAATGATGAACATCTAAGCGGTCCAGAATATTTTTGATTTTGTATTCATATTCCCAAGCTTCCAATTCTGTGATTTTTGTGGTAATGATTTCAATTTGATCGTAGTTCTCCGGATCGTTTTCCAGCAACGATTCGTATTCTTTAATCAATTGCTGCTGCTCGTTATCCGATTTAAAAATGAAATCGTTAATGGTTTCTTCCGGATTGAACAAAGGATCTTGCTCTAAATAACCCATCGAAAGAAATTTGCTTTTTACCACTTTTCCTTCTGTTGGTTTAAATTTTTCGGCCAGCAGTTTTAATAAAGTTGATTTTCCGGCACCGTTTGCACCAACCAACGCAATGCGTCTTCCGCTATTAATGCCAAAAGTTTGCTGGCGGAACAACCAGTTATCATGAAAGGAGTGGCCGAGGTTTTCGGCTGAAATTAATGTGCTCACGCTAATTTTTTTATTTGGTCTGATGGATAAGTAAAAATGCCGGAACTGTTTTTTAAAGATTGGTTAAGCATCACTTTAGCAACAGTTTCTGCCGGAATACTTTTATATTTATTTAAGGGGCCGATTAGTAACGGATCAATCAGTTTAAATAAACTTGTTACAAAAGGCTCGGCAGTTCGTTTTTCTTGTCTGTTTCCGGTTAATAAAGAAGGTTGATAAATACAAATACGGTTAATTTCTATCTGTTTGATATCTGCTTCTGTTTCCCCTTTTAATTTTGTGTAAAAAAAGGCGGAGTTGATATCAGCGCCAAGCGAAGAAATTAAATGCAATTGCGACATACTGTTTTTAGCACCTATTTTTCCTAATTGAACTGGATAATCGTGGTCTATTTTTCGGTAAGTTTTTAAATCGGGTGTTTTGCTACGCGTTGTGCCTAAACAACAAAACAAAGCTTGGCCGTTAATTTCGTGCTGATAATCGTTCAAACGATCAAAATCTACCAATATTTGTTTAAGTTTAGGGTGCTGTACTTTTAGTTTTTTTCGGACCAAAACACTAACTTTAGCATATGCAGGATGAACAAGCAGTTGTTCGAGCAGCAAATTTCCAACTAAACCGCTTGCTCCGGCAATTACGGCTTTGTAATTCATTAAAATATATTTACTGCAAAAGTAAGCATTATGCAAGAGGAAAACCGATCAAAAAGAAGTAATAAAATAAGCTTAAAGCCTGATTAAATTTATTCCCAAAAAATGTTAATACTTCTTTTACCGCATAAAAATTAGTGTTGGCAAGTTTAAAAATAGTCAAAAAATCAAAACTCGCTCACCAACTTTTATGTGGTAAAAGAAGCATGAAAATAAGCCGGACAAAATTTAAACAGATGCTAAACAAAATGTAGGCCGAACCTCAACATAAATAAATAATAATCGTTAAAAGAAGCATTCCGGTCAACCAATATTAAATTCAGATACTAAAAATGGCAGAACAGGCAATCCCTGCATGGAAAAAAACTTTTGAAGAAGCGGGTTCTCAAATCCTGTTTTTCGGAAGTTTTCTTAGAAATATATTTAAAAGCGGGTTTGAGTGGTCAGAATTCATACGTCAATGTTACGAGATTGGCTACAAATCTTTAACATTGGTTGGCTTAACCGGCTTCATTATGGGTTTAGTTTTAACGCTTCAATCACGCCCAACTTTGGCTGATTTTGGTGCCGAAAGCTGGCTGCCCGGCATGGTTTCTTTGTCTATCGTCCGCGAAATTGGCCCTGTAATTACGGCTATTATTTGTGCGGGCCGTGTTGCTTCCAGTATTGGGGCCGAACTGGGCAGCATGAATGTAACCGAACAAGTTGATGCGATGGAAGTTTCAGGCGCAAACCCAATGCAATATTTGGTGGTAACGCGAGTTTTGGCCACTACTTTGATGATCCCGATCCTTACTTTTATTTCTGATGCCGTTGCTTTGTTTGGCGGCTTTCTGGCCGTTAATATTGACGGAAAAGTAAGTTTCTACCTGTATTTTACAAAATCCATTGCGGTTTTGGGTTTCAGCGATATTTTTCCGGCCACGATCAAAACTGTATTTTTTGGTTTGGCCATCGGTTTTATCGGTTGCTACAAAGGCATCAACTCCAACAAAGGAACGGAAAGTGTAGGCCTGGCCGCAAATTCTGCAGTGGTAACTTCTTCGTTGTGGATTTTTGTGATTGATGCCATTGCCGTTCAGTTAACCAACATTTTGGCTTATCATTAATATGGCAACTCTCGTAAACCATCCATCAAACGAAGCTGCCCCAACTTCTCCCGCAAAGGAAAACGTTGTCGAAATTAGGGGGCTAAAAAAAGCATTCAACGGTTTTGAAGTACTTAAAAACATCAACGTTGATTTAAAACGCGGCGAGAATTTGGTGGTGCTGGGCAAATCCGGACAAGGAAAATCGGTTACCATAAAATGTATTGTTGGCTTGTTGACGAAAGACGAAGGCTCAGTCAAAGTTTTTAATGAAGAAGTATCCGATTTAAGCGATGAAGGGCTGAAAAAACTTCGTACAAAAATTGGCTTCCTCTTTCAAAACTCAGCTTTGTACGATTCAATGACTGTTCGCGAAAACCTTTCTTTTCCGTTAACGAGGGTTTTAAAATTGAAAGACCAAGCCGAAATAAATTCGCGCATTGAAGAGGTTTTAGAAGGCGTTGGCTTGTTGGATGCTATTGATAAAATGCCTTCTGATCTTTCCGGCGGAATGCGAAAACGGATTGGACTGGCCCGGACATTGATTATGCAACCCGAAATAATGTTGTATGATGAACCAACGACAGGTCTCGACCCAATTACTTCCAAAGAAATCAGTCAGTTGATTTTAGAGATGCAAAAGAAGTATAAAACTTCATCTATCATCATTACCCATGATATGCCTTGCGCCCAAATTACGGCCGACCGGATTGTGGTGATGAACGATGGCGAATATATAGCCGAAGGAACCTATAAAGAGCTTGAAAATTCTGAAAATGAATTGGTTAGGGCTTTTTTTAAATAACAAAAAATGAAAACAAATAGCGGACAAAAATTAAAATTAGGAATCTTTACGCTTGTTGGCGTACTGATTTTGGTGCTTGCCATCTTCTTTATCGGTAAATCAAAAAGTTTGTTCAACAACACTTTTAACGTTTATGGCATATTTAAAAACGTAAATGGCTTGCAGGTTGGCAACAATGTTCGTTTTGCCGGGATCAATGTTGGTGTGATCCAAAATATCAGGATTGTATCGGATACGGCAGTTCGTGTAGACCTGACTTTGAACAAATCTGTTCAAGAATTTTTAAGGAAAGATGTGAAAGCAACCATTGGCAGCGATGGTTTAATGGGCGATAAATTAGTGGTGATCAACCCCGGAACTTCAGGCTCCGGAGAACTAAATAATGGCGACCGCGTGAATACTGTCAACCCGATTGATGTAGATAAAATTATTGGCCGGGTAACACGGGTTGCCGATAACGCAGAAGTGCTAACATCCAACCTTTCTGAAATTGTTTACAAAATTAACCATGGTAAAGGAAGCATTGGCAAATTGTTGGCCAGCGATAAATTGGCCAATGATTTGGAAGGAACGGTTAAACAAGCCAAAAGCACTTTAAAAACAGTAAAGCAAGGCACGCAAGGTTTCAGCGATAATATGGAAGCTGCCAAACACAACTTTTTGTTGAGGGGTTTTTTTAAGAAGAAAGCAAAAGCCGCACAAAAGAAACAGGATTCGATCAAGGCAGCCAAAGAACCAAAGGAAAAACTTACATCAACAAATCCCTGATGTCTTCCGCTGTTAGGGATTTGATAAAATTCCCTTCCGTCGTAATTAACGAGTTGGCCACATGTATTTTTTGTTGCTGTAAAAGAAGTATCTTTTCCTCAATGCTGTTTTTAGTGATGAATTTATAGATGATCACTTTTTTAGTTTGCCCGATTCGGTGTGTTCGGTCAATCGCTTGCTGCTCAACGGCCGGGTTCCACCAAGGGTCTAAAATAAAAACATAATCCGCTTCGGTCAGGTTTAAGCCAACGCCGCCGGCTTTAATCGAAATCAGAAAAACGCGCAACTGTTCATTGTCCTGAAATTTATTGATTTCATCTTCGCGGTTTTTTGTTTTGCCGTCGAGATACGCGTACGGAATATTCTGCCCGTCCAGTTCTTTCCGAAAAATAGTGAGCTGCCGTACAAACTGCGAAAACACCAAAACCTTATGTCCGCCTTCCAAAGCGTTGGTCAGCATTTGCCAAACGTCATCAAATTTTCCGGAGCAGCCTTCGTAATTTTCATTAATTAAACGTGGATGGTTGGAAATCTGCCGTAGCTTAATTAAACCTTGTAAAACATGCAGTTTTGCTTGCGCGAAAGTGCCTTCTTCAATGCTTTTTAAAAGCTCGTTCCGGTATTCCGATTTTACTTTTTCGTATTCATCGGCCTGCTCATCGCACATTTCCGAATAAAATAAATGCTCTGTTTTTGAGGGCAGTTCCGTCGCAACCTGTTCTTTCGTCCGCCTTAAAATAAAAGGCTTGATCAAAACCTGCAAACGGT
>NZ_CALMAT010000172.1:1310-18000 GCF_937859865.1 uncultured Mucilaginibacter sp. | reverse complement strand
ACGGTGTGCTTTATCTTCATCTTTTTTCTTTTCAATTGGGATGACAAAGTTGTTTTGAAAGTACGATTGATTGCCCAACAAGCCCGGATTGATAAATGAAATCTGTGTCCATAAATCGTTCACCGAATTTTCGACCGGCGTTCCGCTTAAAATCAATTTATAACGGGATTTTAATTCTGTTGCCGCTTGAAAAGATTTGGACGAAGCATTTTTAATGTTCTGGCTTTCATCTAAAATAATGTATTCAAAAAAGAAATCTTTTAGCAAATTAATATCAATGCGCATGATGCCATAAGTCGTAATCACCACATCATAATTACTGAAAGTAGTTGCGTCGCGGTTACGCATTCCACCGGTATAAGTTAAGATTTGCATGGCCGGCGTAAACTTTTTTGCTTCGTTTATCCAGTTATAAATCAACGAAGTTGGCATGATAATCAGCGATGTTGTTTGGCCTGATGATCTGGAATCTTCCTTGCTTTTTTGCAGCAAAGCCAGCGTTTGGATGGTTTTGCCCAAACCCATATCATCTGCCAAACAACCGCCAAAATGATATTTCTTTAAGAAGTGGAACCAATCGTAACCAGCCTTTTGGTAAGTGCGCAGTTCGCCGTTAAAGTTTTCCGGCAATGGGATTTCTTCCAAACTTTCAAAATCATTTAACTTTTGCAGTTTTCGGTTCATTGTAACTTCGGCATGATCGCTGGCTGCCAACTCGTTTACCAAACCAATATGATGCTTCTTTAGCTGCAATTTATCTGTGTGATTACTGAAATACAACAGGTTGCTGTATTGCGAGAACCATTTTTCGGGAATGACCGCAACCTCGCCGGAAGGCAAAACAAACTCGCGCCGCTTGTTTAAAATATGTTGTTTCAGTTCGATAAACGGAATGGCGTACTGTCCAAAATAAACCATCGCATAAATATCAAACCAATCATTGCCTTCCCTTATTTCGAGGTTGATTTTTGGGCTGGCAAACAAAAAACGCTTTTCGCCTTCGGGCTGCTCAATTTCAAAACCGTTTAATAACAGTTCATCATGGTGCTCGTTCAGCCACGTAAAAACGGAAAGCGAAGCATCTTCTTCATCTTCCAAAGCCGCAACTTCCAGGTTTTGGAAAAGGTTGGATACTGTTTTTAGCCCTATATTTTCAAGCTCCAAAAATTTCTTTTTCTCCCAAGAAATGCTTCTTTTAATGCGGTAAAAACAGTATTGGTCGTCTTTATTTTCGATGCGGACGGAAACCAGACGACCATCACCGTAAGGAAAAACTGCTTCGCCATATTTAAATAAAAGCTGGATTTGCGAAGTTCCGCCTTCCGAATAAACCGGTTTTAAAATCGGTTTTGCATCGTAACGTTCGCTCACAATTTCAAAACCTTGCGCGTAAACCGGATATTTTTCAATCAGCGGCGCCACAAACTTTTCGTAGTACGTTTTTTCAGAAGATTTTGGGATCGAGATGTAACGCTTCTCTAAAAACGGAACTAATTTTTTGCCTTCAATGTCTTTTTCAAAATAATACAACACGTCTTCCAGCAGCAAATACGCGGGATGATTGCAAATGATGTCCGCGTTTTTAAACATAAACTCAATCCGCTGGCCTTTGTATTTAATGGTTGGATAATAGCGCGTTTCGGTTTCGTTTCTGCGGAAATGGAAAAGCACGGTTGCAGGTTCGGTTGCAATGGTAACGAAACGTTCGGCCGGATAACCTTCGCGGCTCATCACACATAGTTCTTTTCCGGGAAGTAAGGTTAAAGCTTCGGCCATCTTTTTTTCGATTTTGGGCCGAAGCGTATCGTACAAATCCTCGGTATAAATCTTTGAAAAAAACTCGACCGGGCGGATTGGCTTTTTATAATATTTCAGAATGATGTGGCTTTGCTCGGTTTCCTGCAAAATACGGATCAGCTTTCGGTCGGTATCGTCTAAATACTGGGCAAATTCCTCGGCAGTATTGGTAAAAAGGCGTTGATGCGTTAAAGAAAACTCGCCATTTGGGTTAAGCTGGACAACATGCGGCTCGATCAAATAAGAAAGATAATCATGCCGGCAAATGGCATAAACAATCTTACAAGGTTTGCTGCTGTCTACTCTTAACATTGTTGTATTTTGGATAACAGCCCATAGGCAATTATGCACGGGCAAAGGCTCCAAACGTAGTCAGAATTACCTTAAAAGAAAAATACTTTATGCGGTTTTTGTGGGGAAAAAGTCCGAAAGACGGGATGTCCGGAAGTTGGAAAGACTGAAAATTTAAAAGCAAATAGGCGATGCTTCTTTTATCGGCATAAAATTGGTGTAAGTAAATTAATTAGATTGAAATTTCGCCGGAGAAAACCTGAACGGCCGGGCCTTCTAAAAAAATATCCGAAAACGTTTTGCCATCGTAATTAAATTTCACGTTTAAATCTCCGCCCAACACTTTTATAGGGGTAAAAACAGCACCGGTTTTTTGCTGGTGTTTGGCCATGGCCAAAGCAACTGCGGTTACGCCGGTCCCGCAGGCGTAAGTTTCGTCTTCCACGCCGCGTTCAAACGTTCGAACGAAAAAGCCGTCTTTTGTTGGTTCAACAAAATTAATGTTGATGCCGTCTTTTTTGTAAACCGGATTGTTGCGAATGGCAAAACCGTCCTGAAAAACGTTTTTTTGTTCCAGATTTTCCACCAATTCAACATAATGCGGCGAACCAGTATTTAAAACGAAAGCTTCACGGTCACGGTTTATGGTATCTACATCAATCATTTGCAAACTTACCCAATCACCTTTTTCGGAAATTTTGGCATAATGCGGGCCATCAACCGCCAAAAAGTTAGTTTCTTGATCAATCAAACCTAAAAATTTGGCAAAAGCAACAATGCAACGGCCGCCATTTCCGCACATGCTGCTTGGCTTTCCGTCGGCATTGTAATAAACCATTTCAAAATCAAATGCTTCTTTTACCTGCAAAAACATGATGCCATCGCCGCCAATACCAAAACGGCGGTCGCATAAACGGGCAATCAGCTCGGGCTGTCGGTGGTTAATCTGCTGTAAACGGTTGTCTATCAGTATGAAATCGTTTCCGGTGCCTTGGTATTTATAAAAAATTTGTTTCACAATAATCCATTCTATTATTTAGCACAAAATTGCGCTTATCTGCCTTAAAACCAACACAAATTATGTTTAACATTTTTTAACATTGCCATAAGTAACATTGGGTTGATTATAACGTCAATAAGGCATTAAATTTGATTAAGCTATTTCAAATTCAGCAAGAGAAAAAACAACATATGAAAAAAGTAGGATTATCATTGATGACGGCCATTTTGGGAGGCGCTATTGCCGTAGGTGCCTACAAAATGGTTGAGGTTAAAAACACAGACGCTTCAACATTTGAAGACCGGCAAAAAGTATATTTCGCAAGCAACCATATCGCGCCGCTGGTGTCCTCGGCCGGAACGGTAGATTTTACACAGGCAGCAGCGGCGGTTACGCCAGCCGTGGTTTATATCCGTACCACTTATTCTTCGCAGCAAAGTGGCGGCGGGCAAGACCAAATGGAACAAATGTTTGGCGATATGTTTGGCATGCGCCGCAGGCAGCCATCCGGCCCGCAAAGGGCTTCGGGTTCGGGCGTAATTATTTCTACCGATGGCTATATTGTTACCAATAACCACGTGGTAGAAAAAGCAGACAAGATTGAAATCACCACAAACGATCACCGCCAGTTTAGTGCAAAAGTGATCGGAACAGACCCAAATACTGATTTGGCTTTGATCAAAATCAACGCAACAAATTTGCCGATCGTTAAATTTGGCAACTCTGACGATGCCAAAGTAGGCGAGTGGGTTTTGGCTGTTGGAAACCCTTTTAACTTAACTTCAACTGTAACTGCCGGTATTGTAAGTGCAAAAGGCCGTTCTGTAGGGATTATCGGAAGAGGCGACAACGATGATGACGAAAACCCTTTTTCCAGCCCTAATTTAGACCGTTCTCAAGCGCAAACACCTGTTTTAAACAGAGGGATCGAATCTTTTATCCAAACTGATGCGGTTATCAACCCTGGAAACAGTGGCGGCGCTTTGGTAAATACCAGAGGCGAATTGATTGGTATTAACTCTGCCATTCTTTCACACACCGGTTCTTACGAAGGTTATGGTTTTGCCATCCCAATTAACTTGGCCAAAAAAGTATTGAACGATATTGAAAAATTTGGCAAAGTAAAACGCGGTTATGTTGGCGTTCAGTTTAGGGAATTAACACCTGATGCTGCTCAGGATTTAGGCGTTAAACAAACCAACGGTTTGTATGTAAACGAACTGGTTCAAGGCGGTGGCGCACAACAAGCTGGTATCAAAAAAGGTGATATCATTACCAAAGTTGATGGCAACACGGTTTATGAATCTTCTGACTTGCAGGAAAAAGTAGGCCGTTTACAACCGGGCGATAAAGTTAATTTAACTGTTTTGCGCGATGGTTCGGAAAAAACGTTTGCGGTAACTTTGAAAGCGGATAACGGCAGTATGTTGGCCAATAACAGTAAACTTAATTCTGCTGATGCGATCTTCAATAATTTGGGCGCACACTTTGCACCTTTGAATAGTGGTCAAAAGCAAAAATACAATATCGAAAGTGGTGTTGTAGTTACCCAGGTTAGCCCTGGACATATGTTTGACCAGTTAGGTATCGAAGAAGGATCTGTGATTACCAGGATAAATAAAATTCCGGTAAACTCTCCAGAAGCACTGAATAAAGCAATTTCTAACACCAAAGATGGTATTTTGATCATTGGTGGAATAAGCCCTGACGGTAGTGTGTTTACCAACCGCTACAAAATGGACAAGTAAAAAAAGTAGTGCTAAAAGAAGCATCGAAACCTGCAACGTAAAACTTGCAGGTTTTTTTGTTTTATAGCTATTTTTGCCGGGATGACTTGCGACGGGATTGATTTCTTTTTTAAACAACAAACACTTCTTTTACTGCCCCAAAAAGCAATTTATTGGAAAGACCAAAAAGCTTTGGTTGTGGCCGATGTGCATTTAGGAAAAGCCGGACATTTTAGAAAAGCCGGAATTGCGGTGCCGAATGAACTGGCCCAAAAAGATTTGGAAGTGCTTTCTACTTTAATTGATGAATATCAGCCTGAAAAAATTTACTTTTTGGGCGATTTGTTTCACAGCGATAAAAACAGCGACTGGCATTGGTTTAGTTTATGGCGAAACAAATATGCGGTTGTACAAATGGTTTTGATCAAAGGAAACCACGATATTATCGAAGAAAAGCATTTTGCCGATTTAAATATTTTGGTGGAAGGAGAATTATTGGTCGAGCCTTTCCGCTTGGCGCACCATCCTTTAAAAAAACAGGAAATTGAAAACACGCAAGGGTACACACTTTGCGGCCATATCCATCCGGGCGTACATTTACGCGGAAAAGGGCGCGATGCGGTAACGCTTTCCTGTTTTGCTTTTGGCGCCGATCAGGCTATTTTGCCTTCTTTTGGAAAATTTACCGGCCGCATTGCCATCCAGCACCAGGAAACCGACCGCGTTTTTGGTATTTTAAACGATAAAGTAATTGCTTTTTAAAGCCAATGAACCGGGTTAAACTTATCCTTTTGTAGTTTGCACAATGCTTCTTTTACCCTATAAAAATTAGTATTGCCTGTTTTTCATTTTTCCCCTACTGGTAAAGACACCAATTTTTATAGGGTAAAAGAAGCATCAGCCCAAAAAGAAATATCTGGGAATAAGTTTAAACTACTTCAATACCTTAAATCTTCCTGCTTAAGTATTTAGATTGTTTCTAAATAACTATTGGTCGGGATATTGGCCGGATGCTTTACTATCTTTTCGGCTATAATAAATACTTTTGTAGAAATAATAATCCTAAAATTTATCAATCAAATGAGTGGTTCTACACAAACTCTTTCTTCTTCGATAGGAAAAAAATTGATCATGTCGTTAACCGGCCTGTTTTTGTGCCTTTTCCTGATTGTGCATTTAAGCGGAAATTTTCAGTTGTTTAAGGATGACAGCGGCCTGGCTTTTAATGATTACTCGCACTTCATGACGCATTTTCCACCGATAAAAGTAGTATCGTATTTGCTTTACCTCACCATCATCGTTCATTCCATTTATGCTTTGATTTTAACAATCAACAACAGAAGGGCAAGGCCGGTAAATTATGTAATTCAACCAAAATCGCCAAGCATTTGGTCGTCCCGCAATATGGGGATTTTGGGTTCGGTTTTGTTGTTGTTTATCGTGATCCACATGGGCAATTTTTGGTTCAGCTACCATAAAGACGAATGGTTTAAAAACCACGAAGGCCCGAAAATGCCGTTTAAAGAGTACCGGACAGACCTTAAAACCGGGAAGTTGGTATCGGCCAAACAATTGCCGCAGGGCGAATACGAATACGCTAAATATGTAGATGTAAACGCGCAGCAGGAAATTACCATTGCAAAAGATTTACAGGCACAAGTCATTTTCTCGTTCAGCTCGCCGCTGTATGTGTTCTTTTACGTTATTGCAATGGCTGCTTTATCGTTCCATATGTTGCATGGGTTTCAAAGTAGCTGGCAAACAATGGGCATGAATCACCGCAAGTACAAGCCGATTGTAAACCAAATCGGGATCTGGCTTTTTGCTGTCATTATCCCAATCGGTTTTGCCGTGATGCCAATTGTTTATTATTTCACCAAAAGATAAATCAGCATTAAGTTTTAAAAACAGATGCTTCTTTTATAGCTAAAAAATCATCAAATGGAATTAAATGCCAAACTGCCGGAAGGTCCATTAGCCGAAAAGTGGGACAAGCAAAAGTTCAACCTTAAATTGGTTAACCCGGCCAATAAGCGAAAGTACCATGTTATTGTGGTAGGAACGGGCCTGGCCGGTGCTTCTGCCGCCGCATCGTTGGCCGAGTTGGGTTATAATGTTACCGCTTTTTGTTTTCATGATAGCCCGCGCCGTGCGCACTCTATTGCGGCGCAAGGTGGAATTAATGCGGCAAAGAATTATCAGAATGATGGTGATAGTATTTACCGTTTATTTTACGATACGATAAAAGGCGGTGATTACCGCGCCCGCGAAGCCAATGTTTACCGCTTGGCCGAAGTTTCGGTCAATATTATTGACCAGTGTGTGGCGCAAGGCGTTCCTTTTGCCCGCGAATACGGCGGTTTGCTGGATAACCGTTCTTTTGGTGGCGCTCAGGTTTCCAGAACGTTTTATGCACGTGGGCAAACCGGGCAACAGCTTCTTTTAGGTGCCTATTCTTCGCTAAACCGCCAAATCCATTTGGGCAAAGTAAAAATGTACACGCGTACAGAAATGCTGGATGTGGTTGTTGCCGATGGAAAAGCACAAGGAATTGTTACCCGTAATTTAAGAACAGGCGCTATCGAAACCCATGCTGCACATGCCGTTTTACTGTGTACCGGTGGTTATAGCAACGTGTTTTATCTGTCAACCAACGCTATTGGTTCTAACGTTACGGCAGCTTGGCGCGCGCATAAACGCGGTGCTTATTTTGCCAATCCTTGCTTTACGCAAATCCACCCGACTTGTATTCCGGTTTCCGGCGATCATCAGTCTAAATTAACGCTGATGAGCGAATCGTTGCGGAACGACGGACGTGTTTGGGCACCAAAAACTGTTGCCATTGCCGAAAGGTTACGCAAAGGAGAAATCAAAGTAACCGACATCAAAGAAGAAGACCGCGATTACTTCCTGGAACGTAAATATCCTTCTTTTGGTAACTTGGTTCCGCGCGATGTGGCTTCCAGGAACGCAAAAGAAGTATCGGATGAAGGCCGCGGCGTTGGTGCTTCCGGAAAAGCTGTTTTCCTGGATTTTGCCGAAGCGATCAGCCGTTTAGGTGAAGACACCGTTGCTGCCAAATACGGTAACTTGTTTGATATGTATTACCAGATTACTGACGAAAACCCGTACAAGCAACCCATGCGGATTTATCCGGCAGTACATTATACCATGGGCGGCCTTTGGGTTGATTATAATTTAATGACTACGATTCCAGGCTGTTATGCTTTGGGCGAAGCCAATTTTTCTGATCACGGCGCAAACCGTTTAGGTGCTTCCGCTTTGATGCAGGGTTTGGCTGATGGTTATTTTGTAATTCCTTACACTTTAGGCGATTATCTGGCTACGATCGGTCCGAAAGCAGTTGATCCAAACCATCCTGCTTTTGCACAAACCAAAAAAGATGTGGAAGTGCGTGTGGCCAAATTCTTGTCCATGAAAAAAGGCACAAAAACAGTAAACGAATACCACCGTGATTTGGGCCATATCATGTGGGAATATTGCGGAATGGCACGTAACGAAGCTGGTTTAATCAAAGCAAAAGGATTGATCCAGGCATTGAAAGCCGATTTTTGGAAAAACGCTTTGGTAATGGGCGAAAATGAAGAGATTAATTTTTCTTTAGAGCGGGCCGGCCGTGTTGCTGATTTCATCGAATTGGGCGAACTGATGGTGGATGATGCTTTGATGCGTCGCGAATCGTGCGGTGGCCACTTCCGTGAAGAATCTCAAACAGAAGAAGGCGAAGCAAAACGCGATGACGAAAACTTCTCTTTTGTAGCAGCCTGGGAATATACAGGAGAAAACCAACCCGAAAAATTAAACCGGGAAGACCTGATTTTTGAAAACGTTAAATTAACACAAAGAAGCTATAAATAGGTATGAGTTATTAGGTACGAGTTGAACTTAGCAACTCACACCTCATACCTCACACCTTATACCTCGAATAATATGAGTAACGGAAATATGAACCTGACGCTGAAAGTTTGGCGCCAGAAAAATGCAAAAACAGCCGGTAAAATGGTTACCTATCCGGCCAATGATATTTCTCCGGATATGTCATTTCTGGAGATGCTGGATGTAGTGAACGAGGGTTTGATCCTGAAAGGCGAAGATCCGATTTATTTTGACCACGATTGCCGCGAAGGGATTTGCGGCACCTGTTCTTTGTACATCAACGGCCGCCCGCATGGCCCGAAACAAGCCATCACTTCCTGCCAGTTACACATGCGCAGTTTTTATGACGGGCAAACCATCACCATAGAACCCTGGCGGGCTGCTGCTTTTCCGGTAGTAAAAGATTTGGCTACCGACCGTTCTGCTTTTGATCGTATTCAGCACGCCGGCGGTTACGTTTCTGTAAACACAGGTGGTGTGCCGGATGCCAATGAAATCCCAATCCCGAAACCAATTGCGGATGAAGCGTTTAACTCTGCTACCTGTATTCAATGCGGCGCTTGCGTAGCAGCTTGTAAAAATGCTTCGGCCATGCTGTTTGTATCGGCAAAAATTTCGCAATTGGCTTTGTTGCCGCAAGGCCAGCCAGAGCGTTATCAGCGTGTGCAAAACATGGTGGCGCAAATGGACGAAGAAGGTTTTGGCAATTGTACTAATACCGGCGCTTGCGAAGCAGAATGCCCGAAAAGTATTAAGCTGACCAACATTGCCCGCTTAAACGGCGATTTTTTAACTGCCAAAATATTTAAGTCTGAGGAAATTCACGCTTAATCAAAACTTGTTTAAAATAAACAGAAAGCTTCGTCAATTTTGGCGGAGCTTTTTGCTTGATAAGCAGTTACAATGCTTTCTTGCGGATGCTTCTTTTACCGTCATAAAATTGGGCATATCAGTCAAAATGACAAACACCAAACTCGGATGCTGTTTAGTTATACTACTTTTATGCCGGTAAAAACAGTATGATTCATTATCCTTCGCGCAAAATGCAACTTGCTTTCAACCTGAAAAAAACAATTTTTTCCTTGCTCTTTTTAAGCTTTTTACTGGCTTTTCATAGTAAAAGTTATGCATTTCAAAAAGCTGCTGCTGATACCATTTCGACTGCCGATGTAGATTTTGCGCCTTTGCCTGCCGATACTTCAACCACAACAAAGGCAGCAGCCCCGGTAAAAAAAGAAGTGGTTAAGGAAAAATCCAAGGCCATTGAAGCAAAACAAGAGCAGCAAAGCTTATGGGCAATATTTTTAGCAGGATTATTTGGCGGTTTTGCCGCACTAATTATGCCCTGCATTTTCCCGATGCTTCCTTTAACGGTCAGTTATTTTACCAAAACTGCACAATCAAGAGGAAGTGCCATCACCAAAGCATTGATTTACGGGCTTTCGATCATCGTTATTTATGTGGCTTTTGGGCTGATCATCACCGTGATTTTTGGTGCCGATGCTTTGAACGATTTGGCCACAAACGGTGCTTTTAACCTCATCTTTTTCCTGCTGCTGATTGTTTTTGCCGTATCTTTTTTTGGCGCTTTTGAAATTACTTTGCCCTCGGCCTGGGCCAATAAAATGGACGAACAATCGGACAAAGGCGGCTGGCTCGGTTTGTTTTTTATGGCAGCTACGCTGGCTTTGGTTTCGTTCTCTTGTACCGGCCCAATTATCGGCACTTTGCTGGTTCAAGCGGCAACATCTGGCGCTTTGCTGGGGCCTGCAATCGGTATGTTTGGCTTTTCGCTGGCACTGGCCATTCCTTTTGCGTTGTTTGCCATGTTCCCTTCCTGGTTAAATTCGCTGCCAAAATCCGGCGGTTGGTTAAACAGTGTAAAGATAGTTTTAGGGTTTTTGGAACTGGCTCTGGCTTTGAAATTCCTTTCGAATGTAGATTTGGCTTACCATTGGGAATGGTTTGACCGAGAAATTTTCCTCGTTCTTTGGATCGTGATCTTTGGCTTGATGGGCATGTATCTCCTTGGAAAACTCAAATTTTCGCATGATTCTCCTGTTGATCATCTTTCTATTCCAAGATTATTTCTCGCAATCATCGTGCTTTCTTTTACCGTTTACATGGTGCCCGGATTATGGGGCGCGCCTTTAAAATCTATCTCTGCCTTTTTGCCTCCGCTGCAAACGCAGGATTTTGATCTGTACACGCCAAGCCTCAGCGCAAATAGCCGTGCTTCAAATACTTCAACCCAAAACAGCAACGAAGCACCGCACAAATACGCCAATCTGTTTAAAGCGCCTTTGGGTTTAAACGCTTTTTTTGATTATGATGAAGCGTTGGCTTTCGCGAAGAAAAACCACAAGCCTGTTATGATTGATTTTACCGGCCACGCCTGCGTAAACTGCCGTAAAATGGAAGCCAGCGTTTGGACGGACAAAAAGGTTTATGATTTAATCAGCAATGATTTTGTATTGCTGCAATTGTATGTGGATGACAAAACAGATTTGCAGCCGAACGAACAAACTGTAACACTGCAAGGCAAAAAAATCAAAACCATTGGCAATAAATGGAGTGACTTTCAGGCTTCGCGCTTTAAAGCCAACTCGCAGCCTTTTTATGTTTTGCTGGATGATGACGGAAATTTATTGGTGCCGCCGCAAGGTGCAGATTACAATCCGGCAAGTTATGGCCGGTTTTTGCAAAGCGGTTTAACTGCTTTCGGCAAAAAGTAGCTTGAATTTTAATTGGGTTTGAAATTTTTTGATGGAAGTTTAGGGCAGTTTGATTCAAAAAGCTTTTCTGATACTGTTTTTATGCCGGTAAAAACAGTATTCGATTTAAATCTTTAAAAAATTGAAAACTATTGAGTTACAGTTATGTTAACTTGCAACATAAACCCTTAAAATCATTAAATCATGAAAAATTCTGTTGAAGGCTTAGGCGTATTTTTGTTAGGAACAGCCGTTGGCGCTGCTTTAGGTATATTGTTTGCACCGGATGCAGGCGAAGAAACCCGCAGCACCCTTGTTGAAACGGCAACAACCGGATGGGACACCATCAAAGAAAAAGTAAAATCAGGCGAGGAGCAACTGAACAATTATAAAAACCAGGCATCCACTTACACAACTGAAGTTGTTGACCAGGTAAAATCAAAAGCAAAAGAAACAGCGGACGATTTGAAAGGTTATAAAGACGAAGTGGTTGACCAAGCCAAATCAAAAGTAAAAGAAAAGTCTGACGAGCTGAACAACAACATCCAGCAGGCATAAAAATAAATCATTGTCTTTTATGGTCCCAAATAACAGAAGTTCGTCTTCTGTTGTTTGGGATTTTTATTTTTAGTGAACCTCAAAAGTTTGGCAGGCTGAACGACAAATGATAATAACCGCAATATTCAGGGTTGTTTAAATCTCTGGCGTAAAAAATTTAGCATGCTTCTTTTATGCCTATAAATTTAGTGTCCGGATGTTTTATCGGTGCAAAAACTAAAAGAAGTCAATGATTTTTATGCGGTAAAAGAAGCATCGAAATTGAGCCTGATAAAATTTAACCCGGTGCAAAGCAACAGCAGTAATCATTATTTTGAAACAGGTTTACGAAGAAAGAAGTTGCCGGGATAAAGGTTTGGCGGTAAGCAAGTTGCTATAATGGAATTGTTACACGAACGGTTGTAAAAGAAAAGTGCCTTAACAAGGTTAAAAAACGAGAATTAGGGCAAATCACATCAATGTTACAGGTGTTTCGATAAACTATTGTGAAACTTTTTCGATTTTGTAGTATCGTAAGCTTAAAACTGAAAATAAACCGGTTTAGTATGCACACCAAAAAATATATGAAACGAATATTACTCGGCCTCATTATACTCCTGCTTGCTTCGAGTATAACAAAAGCGCAAACCTTGCACGAAGTGCGTGGCGTAATACAAGATACGACCGGTGCTTCTTTGCCCGGCACCAGTATCAGGCTGATTTCTGCCACAGATACCCTGGCAACAGCCGCTAATTTGGACGGGTCTTTTGTTTTTCCGAAAGTAAAAGCAGCAGAGTTTAGCCTGACGATTGATCTGATCGGGTTTACACCAATCAACCGGCATTATATCCACGATAAAAGTATTGCAGACATCAATATCGGCATTGTTAAGTTAAAGGTAGCTTTTAATCAGCTAAAAGGGGTAACAATTGTTGGCGTAACCCCGGTAAGAATTAAAGAAGACACGGTTGAATTTAATGCCGGAGCCTACAAAGTAAGGGAAAATGCACCAACAGAAGACATGATTAAAAAGCTGCCGGGCGTAGATGTGGATGCCAATGGAAACGTAACGGCGCAAGGCAAACAGGTTACCAAAGTGCGGATCAACGGTAAAGATTTTATGGGCGGCGACGTGCAATCTGTAACCAAAAACCTGCCGGCCGATGTGATCGAAAGCATCCAGATGATTGACGACTATGGCGACCAGGCGAATTTAACAGGTGTGAAGACGGGCGAACCGGACAAAATCATGAATATCGTTATTCGGAAAGATAGAAATGTAGGCTATTCTTTGCAGGCTACGGCAGGTGCCGGGCGCGATGCTTTGCCGGAAACAAACGGTAACGCCAGTCCGACAAGCCCATCAACGATCAATAACAATGAAGATAAGGACCGTTATTTGGGCACGGTAAATTATTTTAGTTTTAAAGGCGACCGGCAGATTTCGGTATTAGGGAATATCAACAATACTAATATCAATACCTTTACCTACGGCGGCGGTGGCGTTGCCCGCGGTGGCGGTGGTGGTTTTGGCGGCGGTGGCGGCCGAGGCAATGCCTTACAGGGTGCAAGTACAACCTCAAACCAAAATGGTATTACAAATGCACACGCCATCGGTTTAAATTACCGCGACCAATGGGGCAAAAAGCTAACTGTTTACGGTAGTTACAGTTTTTCAGACAATACGATAAATACCATTAGCAACAGTTTTCAGCAGTTAAACAACGCCGGGAATATTGGCAACAATAACTCAAACAGTACCCAACAGGCCCAAAACATCAACCATCGGGTAACCTGGAACATGGAGTATAAACCAGATACGGTAAATTATCTCAAAATTACACCCACCTTTTCTTATGCCAGTGTAAATACAAATTCAACCCAAAATGTTAATAACGTTAATTTAACCAGCGATGCAATTGGTTCGGTAACCAGCCAAACAGCTTATAACCAGGTTACCACAGATCAATCTAAATCGCCAAATTACGGCATCAACGTTTTGTTCAATCACCGTTTTCGTGCTACACGGCGCAATTTAAGTATCAATTTAAATGCTAATTCGGCCAAAACAGACGAGTTTGACAACCCGACAACCATTTATACGGCAGGTAATCCGTCTGCGCCCCATTTTCAATTGATCAATACCAATAGCCGCACCAGTAGTATCGGTACAAATGTTTCTTATTTAGAGCCTTTAGGCAAGCTTTCTTATTTAGAGTTGAATTATGCCTTTAACCACTCGTATACCAATAGCGATAAAGTAACCGATACGCTTACCGCAAACAATACCGAAGTTAACTATGCACAAAACAGCAACAGTTATAATTATACTTTTACCACCAACCGTTTTGGTTTGAACTATCGTTTTGTGGAGAAAAAATACAATTACACTTTAGGCCTTGGCGTGCAACCGACTGTTTTAGACGGGTTTTCTCCAACAAGCGGACAAACTACACACGTTACGACACTTAATTTTGCCCCTACTGCCCGTTTCATCTATAATTTTACCAGGAGCCAGGCTTTGAGTTTCAATTATAACGGGTCAAGCAGTCAGCCTAACTTCAATTATTTGCAGCCGGTTATAGATTTTTCAAATGCCTTATACCCGGTACAGGGAAACCCAAATTTGATACCTGAGTTTAACAATAACGTTTCGCTTCGGTACAACAAATTTAGCTTTGAAACAGGGAATGTCCTTTTCACCAATTTATCGTTTAACCAAACCGACAATAAAATTGTAACCAACTCTATCTTTTATCCGAAAAATGATTTGCTGAACCCAAAATTGGCTGGCACTTATCTTACGCAGTACTTAAACACAACCGGTTATTATACGGCTTCTTTTAACGGAACGTATGCAAAGCCTTGGGCCAAAAGAAAATACACGCTGATGTTTAATGCCAACGCTACTTATACCAATAATATCGGTTACAGCAGCAACGTAAACTATAATGCAGTTGCCAATACCGAAACCATGACAACGGAAAGAAACATCGCCAAAACTTTGGTGGTAACGCCAGGTATACGTTTTCGTACGGATATTACTGATGTGATTGATGCAGAATTTAGAACCAATTACAGTATCAATACGGTTAGAAATTCTATTCAAGCATCTAACTTTGTAAATACTTCGCCTACATCGCTTACTTTAGGCTTAAACGGTAAAAACTATTTGTGGAAAAACTACACGGTTAGTTATGATTATACCAAAGTGATCAATAACGGTTACACCGGCATTACACAAAGCAACCCCAATATTTTAAATGCTTATATCGAACGCCGGTTTCTGAAAAAGAATGCCGCCACCATCCGCATTGCTGCCTACGATTTGTTTAACCAAAACACGGGCTACTCGTTTACGCAAAACGGCAATAGTTACACCACATCCAATGTTAACCGTTTAGGCCGGTATTATTTGCTCTCTTTTACCTTGCGCTTGCAAAAATTTGCAGGCAGGGCACCTTCAAACCCGGATGATTTTAGGGGCGGCGGACGAAGAGAGGGCGGCGGCGGATACGGTGGTGGCGGTCGTCCGGGCGGTGGCGGCCCGCCAATGGACTAAAAATATACCGATAAAAAGAGCATTCAATTATTTTGGATGCTCTTTTTGCATCCGTAAAATTACGTTTGCTGCTGCTCAAACTTATTGTGCCGAAAGTAGTTGATTGATGAGAACAATCAAAAGCCCTCGCCCCAATATTATGAAAGCCGAATGGAACAACCAGGTGATTGCCGAAAGCGATGCCACAATTGTAGTTGAAAACAACCATTACTTCCCACTGGAAGCGGTAAAGAAAGAGTTTTTAAAGCCATCTTCAACGCATACAACCTGCCCATGGAAAGGCCTGGCATCCTATTATTCTTTGGATGTTGACGGAAAGCAAAACCCGGATGCCGCTTGGTTTTATTCGGAACCAAAAGATGCGGCTAAACAAATCAAAAATTACGTAGCCTTTTGGAAAGGTGTAAAGGTTGCCCAATAAACACAATTAATGAAAACTTACGATGCCATTATCATTGGCTCCGGCCAGGCAGGAATGCCTTTGGCTAAAAAACTGGCCAAAGCCGGCAAAAAAACAGCTATTATTGAGAAACGTTTTGTTGGCGGAACTTGTGTAAACGATGGTTGCACGCCAACAAAAACATTGGTTGCTTCGGCAAGGATGGCTTATATGGCTACTCGAAAAGATTTGGGTGTGGAGATTGAAGATTATAAAGTTGATTTCCCGGCTATCATGCAACGCAAGGAAGCCATCGTTTTGAAATCCAGAAACGGCGGACAAAAAGGTTTGGAAGAAACCGAAAACTTGGACCTTATTTTTGGCGATGCTTCTTTTACCGGCAAAAAAACAGTATTGGTTAGATTAAATGAAGGCGGCGAAGAAGAATTGACAGCCGGCTTGATTTTTATTGATACCGGCGCCAAAACCGCCATCCCCGAAATTGATGGCATAAAAACAGTACCGTATCTTACTTCAACCACCATTCTTGAATTAAAAGAATTGCCGGAAAGCCTGATTATTATCGGCGGCAACTATATCGGGCTGGAATATGGGCAGATGTTTTCCCGCTTCGGTTCCAAAATCACCATCCTGGAAAAAGGCGAAAGGATTATGTCAAAAGAAGATGAAGACGTAAGCGAAACGGTAACGGAGTTTTTAACCGAAGAAGGAATTTCGATCATCAGCGGTGCCGAAATTAACAAAGCAGAAAAATCTCTCGAAGG
>NZ_CALMAT010000172.1:0-1300 GCF_937859865.1 uncultured Mucilaginibacter sp. | reverse complement strand
AAAAATCACGATAACGCTTAAAAAAGATGGCCAACAACAGCAAATCACCGCTTCTCATTTGCTGATTGCTGCCGGTCGTTCGCCTCAAACCAAAACCCTTAACTTAGATAAAACCGGTGTGGAAGTGGACGAAAAAGGCTACATTAAAGTAAACGATAAACTTGAAACTACTGCCGAAGGGATTTATGCTTTGGGCGATGTAAAACCCGGCCCGGCGTTTACGCATATTGCTTACAACGACCATTTGGTGGTGTTGAAAAATTTGATGGAAAACGCCGATGTTTCCATCAAAGGCCGTCCAGTGCCGTATTGCATGTTTACCGATCCGCAACTGGGCCGTATTGGTTTGTCCGAAGACGAAGCCCGAAAGCAAGGTTTGGACATCAAGGTAGCAAAACTAACGATGGACCACGTAGCGCGGGCAATTGAAACCAACGAAACCAAAGGCTTTATGAAAGCGGTTGTGGATGCCAAAACCGACCAGGTTTTGGGTGCAGCGGTTTTAGGTTACGAAGGCGGCGAAGTGATGTCGGTTTTGCAAATGGCTATGCAGGGAAAAATAACCGCGCACCAACTGCGCGAAAATATATTTGCACACCCAACCTTGTCAGAATCTATTAATAACCTTTTTATGTCGATAGAAGAAGCTTAACTTGCTTCCATGATTGTAGCCGAACACCTACGCAAAGATTTTGGTAAAACTGCTGCGGTTGACGATATTTCTTTTGAAGTAAAAGAAGGCGAAACGCTGGTACTTTTGGGTACCAGCGGCTGCGGAAAAACCACGACGCTTAAGATGATCAACCGGCTGACGGAACCTTCGGGCGGCAGGATCAGCGTAAACGGTAAAGATGTTCTCGATCAAAATCCCGATCAGTTAAGAAGAGGAATTGGTTATGTGTTGCAGAATAATGGCTTGTTTCCGCATTATTCTGTGGCCGAAAATATGGCGATTGTTCCGAAATTGTTGAAATGGGATCAGCAGAAAATCGCGCAAAGAACCCAGACTTTACTGGAGAAATTGCATCTCCCTGAAAAATACTTAAACTTATATCCAAATGAATTGAGTGGCGGACAGCAGCAGCGCATTGGTTTGGCGCGTGCTTTAATGGCCGATCCGCCGGTTTTGTTGATGGACGAGGCTTTTGGTGCTTTGGATCCGATTACGCGTTCGGCAATCCGTAAAGAATTTAAACAATTAGACGAGTTTAAGCGGAAAACCATTGTGATGGTTACGCACGATGTACAGGAAGCTTTTGAAATGGCCGACCGGATTTGCCTGATGGATGCCGGAAAAATC
>NZ_CALMAT010000171.1:9277-9687 GCF_937859865.1 uncultured Mucilaginibacter sp. | reverse complement strand
AACAACAATAATAACTATGCCTTTTATTCATCTGCTAATCTAAAGGAAATGACAACAGCAGCCAATACTGTTTTTATGCCCATAAAAACAGTATCGAACTATTTCTCCAGCAAACCATCCAACGTAATGGCCACATAATACAAACCGCCAAGCGTTGGGCCGCCGGCGTATTGGATGTAACGTCGGTTCAATAAATCGGTTGCGCCCATTTTAATGCTGGCTTTGTATTGCGGCACACGCAGCGAAACTTGTGCATCAAAAGTATGGATGGCCGGAACGGAACCGGTAACCAGCGGGCTTTCCCACAAAAACCCTTGCTGCCATTTGTAAATCACGTTAAAACCTAAATTTTTGATGATCTCGCGGTTGCCAAAAGAAAGGTTGGTAGATAAAATCGGCGTGTTAAAACC
>NZ_CALMAT010000171.1:0-9267 GCF_937859865.1 uncultured Mucilaginibacter sp. | reverse complement strand
GTGTTGTTGGCTTGCAGCTTGTTAAAACTGGCGTTGCCCGCAATGCTGTATTTTTGGTAAAAGTTATACGTAATGCCGATGGCCGAACCAAAATTATGGTACTTGTTTTTGGCATTGGTGTAAACGCGGTAGCGGTCTTGCCCAGCGCTTGCTGCCGTTGTTGAAGTTGCCGTAGTTGCATCACGGTTTCTGTCCAGCATAGCCAAAACTGCAGCATCCGAACCAACCGTACTGTTTTTAGGCACATAAACTTGTACCTGGCCGAGAAAACCGGTGTAAATATTACTGTAGGCATCCAAATCAACCACCACTTTGTTATCAAACAAAACACCTTTGTAACCAGCTTCAAAAGAACTGATACCTTCGGGCTGTGCTTTTGGCAAATCGGCTACTTGCAGCAAATTTCGGTTGGCCAAAGCAGCGGCATCGGTATTTCCGGCGGCGGCAACGGCTGCATTAAAGTTGATGACCGAAGCTTGCGTGTAGCTGTTTTCCAGGTAACCTAAACCCTGATCAATATAAGACAAACTGCCAACACGGCGCACACGGCCATTATTGACGTAAGACAAAGCCTCAAACAAAGACGGAAAACGGTAGCCTTTTTGGTAAGTGATGCGGAAGTTGTGGTTATCGGCAGGCGAGTAAACGGCGGCAATGCGCGGGGTAAATTTGGGGTCGAAATCAGGGTTGTAATCAAACCGCAACGAACCGAACAGCTTTAACTTCTCTTCAAAAAAGGTTTTGGTAACTTGAGCGAACGAACCAAATTTTTTGTAGTAAACATCGTTGCCAAAACTGCCATCCGGAAGCGGTTTGTTCCGGTCGGCAATCGGCCGCGAAAAGTCCACGAAGTTATTTCCGTCGGGGATGATCTGATAAATGCGGGCATCGGCACCAATCAGCAAGTCGAAAATTTTAACTGTTTTTGATAAATCCCACTGGCCTTCGGTATGGTACAAACGGCTATTTTGGACTAAAGCTGCGCCGCCGGTTGCCGGTGCATCAGGAATTAAGCTGGACTTGATGTCCCAATTGTTAATCCCGATAATCGTATTTTTCAGATCGTTGAAAGCTTGTGTCCCAGGCAAAACACGCCCGGCATCGGCAGCGGCGCGGGCAGCTTGTGTTGCAGAAGCCAGGTCTGCACCCTTGTTCAATTGCGATACCAAAGCGGCTTTATATTTTGCCGCCCAGGCGGTATTGCTTCCGCCGCTTGCCAAATCCAGGTTATCGGCCAGCGGTTTTACATTGTAAGATTTGCCGGTGTTTTCCAACGAAACATAGCTCAAGATTTTAAAGTTTTTGCCTTTGATATCCAAGCTGTGGTTTTGTACGATCACATCCTGCAAACGGATTTTATTGCCGCGCTGGAAAGTACCGTCCATGTCGCCAATGCGATATGTGTACGCAATCTCGGTATTTTTACCCGGACGGAAATGCAGCGAGGCATCAAACTTTAAATTCTTTACCGAAGGGTCAACTAAATCTTTTTCGTAATAACCTGTCCGCGCCACGCGCAAAGTTTGGTTTGGTTTTCCGTTGATGGTCAAGCCACTGATCGAAACCACATTGCTTCCTGCCAAAGCATCATCGCCATACTTGTTCCAGCCGTCATAAGCCACATTATTTGCACCGTTTAATTGAGGAAAGCCCGGATTGGCACTGTTTAAATTATTTGGGTTTTGATCGAGCCGCGTGTTCGAAATCCAGTCTGTTCCGTGCATATAACTACCGTTCACTTTAAAAGCCCATTTATCGCCAAAAGCTTTGGCGTAACGCAGCGCAGTTTCTGTTAAAACGCTTGGGCCAACATCAATCCCGTCCACATGATTTACGCCGGTACGCTGGTAAATGCTCAAACCCTGGTAAGTAAATGGGCTTTTGGTGAGTAAGTTAGCCATCCCGTTAATCGCGTTCATGCCATACAAAGCCGAAGCTGCACCGGGCGTAATTTCGACACTGGAAATATCGAGGTCAGTTGGCCCAATGGCATTGCCAAGCGGAACGCCCAAAGTTGCAGCCTGCATATCCACACCATCTACCAGTTGCATAAACCGGAAGTTGTTGGGGATGTTGAAACCGCGCGTGTTGGGCACTTTAAAAGTCAGGCTGGAAGTCGTCATTTGTACGCCTTTTACGTTTTCCAGCGCATCATAAAAGCTGGGCGCGGGCGAGTTGCGGATGGCGCGAATGTCCAACTTTTCAATCGCTACCGGCGAACGCATGATTTTTTCTTCCTGCCGGGAAGCGGTAACCACCACTTCGTTTACAATCATAGATTGCGTAATCAGTTGCACATTCAACTGGCTGCCTGGCTTGCTTACTTCAAATTCCTGCGGCTTAAAACCGATGCTGGAAAACACCAGCTTTAAAGGAAATTTGGCATTGGTGGTAATAGAAAACCGGCCTTGCGCATCCGAAGTAGTACCGGATGTGCTGCCCGTAATTTTGACCGAAACACCTGGAAGCGCCTGGCCGTTATCGTCTTTTACCACGCCGCTTAAAATGTAATTGCCATTCAGTTGGGCAATGGACAGGAGTGGGAGCAGGAATAAAAGGAGCAATAAACTGGTTTTTAAAAAGGACGTAGAAATTTTCATGCAATAAATTTTGTGTGATAAAAACAGCAAGTTTTGTTGATATAAAAGGAGGGAAGCACTACAAACGGCCATAATAGCCAAACCGGCAGACACCTAAAAAGAGGTGGTAAAAGAAGTAGTACATAAACCCTATCAATTAAGTGGGCTAAAATAAGTTAAGGTTTTTAAATCCGCAAATTGTTTTTTGGGATTTATGTCAAGGTTGAAAAAAAAGAATTTTAGGTGGTAAAAGAAGTATCAGTTTAAATTAACCGAATAAATTGACGAAAGAAAACAAAAAGACAAGCTTTCTTTTAAATAAAAAGTGTAGTCATAAAAAGAGCTTCAGAATTTTTCTGTTTTAAGTGTTGCACTCGTCTTAAAGTATTATCGAAAAAGGATGTAAAAAAATAAATATAATCCTTGCCGTTTAATTTAATGTTATTACATTTGTAAGTAATCACTTACTTTTTTATGACTGACAAACAAGAACGGATATTAAGTTGCGGTTTACAATTGTTTGCTAAAAATGGTTACAATGCAACTTCTACCAGCCAGATAGCTAAGGCGGCCGAAGTTTCGGAAGGATTGATTTTTCGCCATTTTAAAAGTAAGGAAGGTTTGCTTCATGCAATTCTTAAAGAAGGCCAGCAAAAAATTGACCAGCTTTACGCCAATGTAATTAATGAAACCGAACCAAAATCAGTGATTAAAAATTTTTTACAAATACCTTTTTTAGTGCCGCAAACTGAATACAACTTCTGGAAATTGCTGTTTGCCTTGAAATGGGAACTGGATATTGACAACTCGGTAAACCAGAAGCCCATTAACATAGTTTTAACCAAAGCGTTTGAGCAATTATCCTATAAAGAACCGGACTTGGAAGCAGCGTTTTTAGTAAATTATTTGGAAGGTTTTACCAGTGCTATTGTAAAAGGAGACGGCGTTCCTGACAGTAATTTAAATGCTTTTTTGCAAAGGAAATATATGCTTTAAAAAAAATTTATAATAAAAATAAGTAATTACTCACTCATTAATAAATTAATTCAATCATGACAAACAAAACAATTTTTATTACCGGTGCAAGCAGCGGTATTGGTAAAGAAACAGCTAAGTATTTTGCAGAAAAAGGCTGGAACGTAGCAGCTACCATGCGAAAAGTAACTGAAGTAAACGAGTTGCTAAAGTACCCTAACATCAAACTTTATGTTTTGGACGTGCAGGATGAACACAGCATTAATCTTGCCTTAGAAGCAGCAATCCAGGATTTTGGTTCTATTGATGTTTTATATAATAATGCAGGTTATGCTTTGGCCGGTGCTTTTGAGGCATTGTCCCAAGAACAGATTCAGCATCAATTTGCTACCAATGTTTTTGGCGTAATGAACATGACCAGGGCGATCCTTCCTCATTTTCGTGCTAAAAAAAGTGGCGTTATTATTAATACAACTTCAACAGGCGGCATCATTACTTTTCCTTTATACAGTATTTACAACAGCACGAAATGGGCAATAGAAGGGTTTATGGAATCATTGCAATTTGAATTAAAACAATTTAACATTAAGATCAAGAACATTGAACCGGCTACTGTAAAAAGTAACTTTGAAAGTTCGATTAGCTTTGTCTCCAATCCAGATTATGATAATTATGCGAAAAAAGTTCAGCACAATATGCTTGCAAGTTATAAAAATGCACCCGCTGCAACTACAATAGCTCCCGTTGTGTTTAAAGCAGCCAATAGTAACAACAATCAATTACGTTATCCGGTAGGGCAGGCAAAAGTTGCTTTTTTTATGCAATGGCTTTTACCGTTAAATTTGTTTAAAAAAATAATTGCAAGCGGTTTGGAAAAAGAGATTAGATAAAATAACTGTATTTAGGATAAGAATGCAAATCAATGATATGTTTAACAGTTTTTTTTAAACATATAAAAGTTTACCAGGTATTTTAAAACCAATATACGGGCTTAAACTATTTTTGGTAACAACTTTAATTTTTCGTTTTTTGAAAATACTTTTTAACAAAGCATAAGCGGACATATAATTGTCAAAGATTTCTTGGGTGGGTTCAAAGTCAATTAATACTCTTTCAGTTTAAATTTTCTTCGGCAGACAATTTCAATATGTTTTCTTTAACATCAACTTTTGCAAGAGTAGATTGATGGGGTTTTACAAATTTTTTGTTGTGAAAGGCTTTTGCAACACCACCACTAATTTTACCTCCATAAAAACAACATCCCAACTTACCTCGTATAATTTGGTGCTTACTTAGTAATCGTAATGTTTAGCGATTGGGATTCTCAAACGTTTACACTATTATTAAACTTTCCCAAACTTCTCTAGTTTTAATATCTCACTAATTTCTTCATAATTTATTCGTAATTGTATGGTCGCAATTTCCCAAATTATTTCATAATCAATTCCAAAATATTCATGGGATATACGATTTCTCAAGCGGTACATTTCTTCCCATGGAACATAATCATATTTTTCCTTGATAACTTTAGGTAAATTTTTAGAAGCTTCGCCAATAATTTCAAAATTACGAATAACTGCATCTACAGTTTTATAATCCCATTTAAAATGCTGAAAATCTAACCCAGAAATATATTCCTGCACTCTTTGCATAGAGAGGACAATATCTTCCAAATTACAAAATTGAATTTCTTTCGCTTGGTTTCAAATGTATATGACTTGATTGAGAATTGAATTTTTTATTTGTTCCTTTAAAGCATTCTTCGTTACCAAATCTACAGGAAGGCCTAATGCTTGTTCTAGAAATTTTTCTAAAGTAAAAAACGCCCAGCCTACAGGTTTTGAAAACGCAACAATTAAATCCAAATCACTTTTATCTGTTTGTTGGTTATTCGCATAAGAACCAAAATAACCAATTTCACTGACATGAAATTGATCAATTAGAATAGGCTTTATTTCTTTTAATTTATGTTCTACGTCTGCTCTTAATAACATATATGCAAGATAAGGATTTTAAAGAAAATATTTAAGTACTTCTTTTACCACAAAAAATTCTACCATTTCCCCAATCCAATTTTCCCCCCATAAAAACAGCATCCCAACCTACCTCGTATAATTCGGCGCTTCCTTAGTAATCGTAATATCATGTGGATGCGATTCGCGGATGCCGGCAGAAGTAATGCGTACAAACTTGGCTTTTTGCAACGCTTCGATATTGGCGGCACCGCAGTAGCCCATGCTGGCGCGCAAACCGCCAACGTATTGGTACATCACTTCGGCCAAACTGCCTTTTACCGGCACACGGCCCACGATGCCTTCGGGAACTAATTTTTTAATATCGTCTTCTACGTCCTGGAAATAGCGGTCTTTCGAGCCTTGTTCCATCGCTTCAATCGAACCCATACCACGGTATGATTTAAAACGGCGGCCTTCATAAATGATAATTTCGCCCGGCGATTCTTCCACACCGGCAAACAGCGAACCGGCCATAATCGAACTTGCACCGGCTGCAATCGCTTTCGGGATATCGCCGGTATGTTTGATTCCCCCGTCAGCAATCACCGGGATGCCGGTTCCTTCCAACGCTTTGGCACATTCGTAAACGGCGTACAACTGCGGCACGCCAACTCCGGCAATAATACGCGTGGTGCAAATAGAACCCGGGCCGATTCCTACTTTTACCGCATCGGCTCCGGCATCGGCCAGTGCTTTGGCGCCTTCGCCGGTGGCCACGTTGCCTACGATAACTTGCAGATCTGGATATTTGGCTTTTACTTCTTTTAACCGGTCAATTACACCTTTGGAGTGGCCGTGCGCCGTATCAATCGTAACCACATCTACGCCCGCTTTCACCAAAGCGTCTACGCGTTCCAGCGTATCGGCAGTAACGCCAACGGCAGCGCCAACACGCAAACGGCCATGCTCGTCTTTGCAGGCGTTAGGGTAGTTTTTAAACTTTTGGATATCTTTAAACGTGATCAAACCCGACAACCGCCCATCGCCATCCACCACCGGCAGTTTCTCAATTTTATGGTTTTGCAGGATGGCTTCGGCCTGAATTAACGTGGTTCCCAACGGCGCGGTTATGAGGTTTTCTTTCGTCATCACTTCCCGCACCGGTTTGTCCATTTCTTTTTCAAAACGCAAATCGCGGTTGGTGATGATGCCGGTGAGTTTGTGTGCCGCATCCACCACCGGAATGCCGCCGATGCGATATTCTTTCATGATTTTTACGGCATCGGCAATCACGGCATCGTGTTTTAACGTAACCGGTTCCTGGATCATGCCGCTTTCCGAACGCTTTACTTTGCGCACTTCATCGGCCTGCAAAGTAATGCTCAAGTTTTTGTGCAACATCCCAATTCCGCCGGCCTGCGCAATGGCAATGGCCAGGGCAGCTTCGGTAACGGTATCCATCGCAGCCGAAACAATAGGTACGTTAAGCTTGATTTTTCGGGTTAAAAATGATTTGGTATCTACATCGCGGGGCAAAACTTCGGAGTATGCCGGCACGAGCAATACATCGTCATACGTTAAACCTTCGGCAACAAATTTGGCGGGGTCAAATTCCATAGCAAACAATTTAGGGGTTAATTATTTGCCGGGCAAAGATAGCATTTGCAACGGTATTTTAGGCCGAAAATACTTTTATGTTTCAGTTGGTTTCTACAAAAATTGGCCGTTCTGATGCGGTTACCGTCAGTTTTCCGTTTTTTACCGGCACCAATTTTTTACCCATAAAAACAGTATCCGGTTGGTAGCGGTAGATGGATGCTTCTTTTACCTGCCCTAAATTCAAATGGCAAATGGCAGTTCGGCCGGTTTCATCAGGGACGGTTAGCACGTACATTTTCTTTTTGCCGGAAACATAAACATCAACCAAAGGATCCTGACTTAAAGTTTGCACGTATTGAAAATTGCCCATCAAGTTTTTTGCCTGCAAAATAAATTCTGCGGAAGGGCGTCGCGATAAACCATTGACCAACCCTGAAGAAGAATATTGCACGAAGCTTTCTTTGTTCACGTCATCCAACATGTAAAAAAACACTTTGTTGATGCCATGGCGCGCAAACAAAAGCGAAGTGCGCAAAAGCCAATCGGCCTGCGTGTCTTCAATAGTTTTGTTGCCAATGGCTTTGGCGGCTTGCGGCGTGTTTGGGTTGATGTCGTAACCAACCTCGGTTACCCAAACCGGTAAATGATATTGTTTGCCCAGCTTTACAAATTCATCGGCTTTGCTGCCTTCGTCAGAAAGTTCCGGCGCAATTCCTCTTTTTGCCTGATGGTTAAAGTGCGAAGCCTGGTCGTTGGCGTAATAATGGTAATTGATGACATCAAAACAAAGGTCAACCAAACCATCCGGCTTGTAGCCACGGTGCTTTTTGCACCAATCAATCATGCCTTGCACATATTTTACCTCCGGCGAAGCCAAACCGCCCATCACTACTTGCAGGTTTGGGTCTGCTGTTTTTACACCCACATTTTTGCCGAGTTTACCTTTGTTGCCGTCGTAAAAGGCAGAAAGGTTTGCGGCGTATTGCTCCGGGCTTTGGTAGGCTTTTTTGCCTTTCCATGTTTTGTCGCGTTCGTTGTCGCATTCCAGGTATTTCACCAAATTTAAACCGATCTTTACCTGGTTGATGCTGTCGCCCGTCCAGCGTTGTTTTGGGTTGACTTTCACCAAAGTAGTATCTACATTTTTGTTGCTGCCATAGCGCGCCGCAAACTGAAATGCTGCTTTTGCCTGCAAAATATAAGAAGCCGGATCTTCCAAATTACTGCCATAAGGTGCCGGGACGTTTTCGCCGTCGCGCTCTTTTTCCGGGTAAGATTTTAACAGCCAGGCCGGGCAGTTTTTTAAGCAGGCCAAAACGGTAATGCCCTCTTTTTTGCAGCGTTCGTAGATGGCATCGTAGTTCCAGCCGCCGCTGTGCGTTGGGTTAAAAGTATAATTGCCCGGTTCGCTTTCCAGCTTTTCCCAATCCATATAATGCCTGAAACCGCTGAAAGATTTGATCATTTCCATCTTCGGTTCAAAAATCCGGGTCGGGTCGTTTGCGCCTTTTGGATCGCCTAAAAAATCCCACTCAAAAGCATTTACCCCAAACATGTCTTTTAAAAAAACGGGATTTTTGGTGTACTGTGCCTGAGCAATTTTTTGCGCATCAGCAGGACCGGTGGTAGTTTCCGTTTCGTTTTTTCCACAACTTGCGGTCAGTAGAAATAAAACACAGTACCATAAAATATTTTTCATCTGCTATTACGTAGGTGTGTAAAATGAAATGAAGCTAAGGAATTTGGCCGCAAACCAGCACATTTATAGTTTTGCCTCAAACTGGCTAGGATATTGTTGGTGCTTGTTTTAAAAACCGGCTTGTTATTTTTATTTAAACGGGTTTGGTTAAGATGACAAAAACAGGATGTGGCAAATTGGTTTTGCGACATTTATTTAAGTAACAAAACAATTAATTGCAACATTGTTGGTTTACCATCAGTGATGTGTTTTTAAAGACCAATTTTTCTCTAAAACAGAAACAACCATGACAACAAAACCAATATTAGATTTCAACGATCAAAGCCTGAAAAACTTTTTTTTGGGCAGCCGTCAGTCCATGTGGGTTACTGACTTGGCTTTTGAATCTATATTAGACGTTAATCATACGGCCGAAAAAACTTTTGGTTACAGCCGCACCGAATTTTTAGCAACGCCATTG
>NZ_CALMAT010000170.1 GCF_937859865.1 uncultured Mucilaginibacter sp. | reverse complement strand
GGTAAAAGAAGCATTGCAGATAAGTTTAACAAAATTTAAACAGGCAATGAGAAGCATCAGGCCATAAACGTTTTGCCTTCTATAGCCAGCTCGGTATTTTCAAAAACCGACCTGGCCTCTTCCAATAAAGCTTCCAGTGTTTTATACCGGGCAGAAAAATGGCCGATCAGTAGTTTTTTTACCTGTGCTTTCTGTGCAATTTCTCCGGCTTGCAACGCTGTTGTATGATGCGTTTCTTCGGCCCTTGCCAATAAATCATGGGTAAAAGTAGCTTCGTGGTAAAGTAAGCTTACACCTTGAATTTGAGGAACATAACTTTCGCCAGCTAAAGTATCAGAGCAGTAAGCGTAACTTTTTGGGGCTTCAGGTTTTATCGTGATTAACTCGTTCGCAATAACCTCTCCTGCTTCAGTAACAAAGTCTGCCCCTTGTTTCAAGTTAAAAAACTGGTTTCGCCCAACGTTGTAATGCTCCAGTTGGTCAGCATCCAATTTCAACAATGGCTTTTTTTGGCGAAACACAAAACCGGTACAAGGAATGCGATGGTTCAGGACGATGGTTTCAACCGTTATGTCTGCATTATCAAGTATTATTTCCGGATGGCTGGTTTGTAAAGGATGGAAATTGATTTTGTAATTAAGGTTGGTCCAGGAAGATTCAAAATGAACGGTAAGGATTTTTAGCAAATCCGGCGGGCCAAATAGTTCCATGGCTTTTTTTCGTCCGTTAAGGTGCATAGACGAAAGCAGGCCAATCAGCCCGAGGTAATGGTCGCCGTGCAAATGGCTGATAAAAATATGGTCTATCTTACCGGGTTTAACGTCAAAACGCAGCATTTGCTGCTGTGTGCCTTCGCCGCAATCCACGAGGTAAATCCGCTCGTTGATGTTTAATGCCTGTGAAGTTGGGTTTCTGTTGTAAATAGGTGTTGCCGAACTGCTACCCAAAATCGTTACCTCAAATCTCATCTTGCGCAGGCCGACAGCTTTATTTTGTTTCTTTTTTCAGATCTTTTTCAATCTCTTCCATAAAAACCAAATCAATAGCCTCTTCGGGCGTAGCAACAATGGTCAACACGCTTTCCAATTGGGAAATAGAAACCAAACGGGCAACAGAATCGCTTAAACCGGTTAAAATAAAGCTGCCTTCGGCGTTTTTACAGATACGATGGCCAACCAGCAAGCTGCTTAAACCAGAAGAATCTGCAAATTTGACCATTGATAAGTCTAAAATAATATTGCGCTGACCATCCGTGTTCATCAAAATTAATTCTGATTTCAGTTGTGGTGAGATCAATGAATTTAGTTTTGATTCGTTTAACTTAATCAAAACATATTTTTCATGTTTATCAACTGTAAATTTCATGTCCTTTAATATTAATAGTTAAAGATAGAATAATTTCGTGTAGAAATAAAAGTGTTCAGGGTAAAAGTATGAGTGCTTTTGTAATATTTTTTTCTACCCGCAACATAATGTCCTGATTTTCCGGTTTATGAAAAGGATTTGCGGTGATGTACTCAAACAACTCGATGTACCTTTCGGATATAGATTGAACAATTTCGGGTGTCATTTCCGGGATTTGCTGCCCTTGCTGCCCGGAAAAGTTGTTGGCCAACAACCATTGCCGCACAAATTCTTTGGATAATTGCTTTTGCGCTTCGCCTTTTTGCTGCCTTTCATGATAACCTTTTTTATAGAAGTAACGAGAAGAATCCGGTGTGTGGATTTCATCAATTAAAAAAATCATGCCATCGGCTTTGCCAAACTCGTATTTGGTATCCACTAAAATTAACCCGCGTTGGGCTGCAATTTCTGTCCCTCGTTTAAAAAGTGCTTGCGTGTATTTTTCAAGTTGGCTATAATCTGCTTCCGAAACAATCCCTTTTTCTAAAATTTCGCTTCTGGAAATATCTTCATCATGGCCAACAGCAGCTTTGGTTGTTGGCGTGATGATGGGTTCAGGCAATGGGTCGTTCTCTTTCAAACCTTCCGGCAAGCTTACACCGCAGATGCTTCTTTTACCGGCATAATATTCGCGCCAGGCATGGCCGGCCAGATAACCGCGGATCACCATTTCTACTTTAAACGGTTTGCAAATGCGGCCAATGGTAACGCTTGGGTCGGGAACGGAAATTACCCAATTGGGAACAATATCAGCTGTTGCTTCCAAAAAACCGGCCGCAATTTGGTTCAGCACTTGTCCTTTATAAGGTATCGGTTTGGGCAGCACTACATCAAAAGCCGAAATCCGGTCGGTAGCAACCATCACCAGGTATTGGTCATTTATGGTATAAACATCCCTCACCTTGCCCCGGTAAAAATTGGTCTGGCCAGGAAAAGTAAAGTTTGTTTCTTTAATCGCGTTCATATAGGTTTCAGGTATTAGGTAAGAGGTATCAGGTACGAGGTAAAAGGCATAAGGTAACACTTAGCATCCTGATACCTCTTACCTCACACCTCTTACCTTTATTGAATATCCCCGTAAGCTTCCAAAATCCGTCTTACCAATTTGTGTCGCACCACGTCATCGCCGGTCAAATAAATAATATCAATGCCTTTTATATCAGGTAAAATACGCAAAGCCATGTGCAACCCGGATTGCTGCTTTCTTGGCAAATCTATTTGGGTAACATCGCCGGTAACAATAAATTTTGCCGTTGGGCCCATTCGCGTTAAAAACATTTTCAACTGCATGTCCGTCGTGTTTTGGGCTTCGTCTAAAATCACGAAACAGTTATCTAAAGTACGGCCACGCATAAAAGCAAGCGGTGCAATCTCGATCGTCCGGTTTTCTAAATAGGCTTTTAAACGTTCGGCCGGAATCATATCGTCCAAAGCATCATACAAAGGGCGCAAATATGGGTCAATTTTTTCTTTCAAATCGCCAGGTAAAAAGCCAAGGTTCTCTCCTGCCTCAACTGCCGGCCGGGTTAAAATAATCCGTTTGATCTCTTTGTTTTTCAATGCCCGAACAGCCAAAGCTACTGCTGTATAAGTTTTACCTGTTCCGGCCGGGCCGATGGCAAATA
>NZ_CALMAT010000169.1 GCF_937859865.1 uncultured Mucilaginibacter sp. | reverse complement strand
GGAAACTTTTAGAACGTAGCGGGTTGCTTGTCCCTTCAATTTCAACCACAACAAAACCTAATTCTGCAAGAGCCTGGTTATCACCCCTGGAAGCGGCAAAAGACCAACTGCCAACGCTGCCACCCTGCGGCCCCGGATAAATATAATCCACCACCGGATACTTCTTTTGTGCATTTAAATTGGTTGGCGTAAACATTAGCCCGTACAAATCCGTTTTGCCGTCATGTGCTTTTATGGTGATTGGAATTGGCGCGTGCCAGCCGGAAGCCGTTAATCTGGATACGTCCGCTTTCTCCAAATTCACCAATAATTTACCGTTTAAATCACGCAAAACCGTAACCGGCGGAACGTTTGGTTTGGAGTAACTATCAATAAAATAATCATTTCCGGGCGAGAAAGTAACTTGATGGTTTCCGGCTTCCGGCGTTAAAACTGCAAAGTGTTTTCCATCAAAACCAATTTTGCAAAGCTGGCTGAAATATGGGTTTTCTGCTTCCAATCCATCGGCCATAAAATACAGTTCGCGCTTTTTCTCGTCTACGTTAAGCAATTTTGTTACTACCCAATTGCCTTTGGTAATCTGGTTTTTTAGTTTTCCAGTTGAAGCATTGTACAGATACAAATGTCCCCAATTATCCCGTTCAGAATACCACAAAATCTCGTTAGTTTTGGCTAAGTAGCGCCAATTGATTGCCCCTTGTCCGGATTCAAATTGCGTGGCTACTTTTTCTTCAAAAACTTCGCGAACGGCTCCGGTTTCGGCATTTGCAATACGTACTTTTTCATCTTTATGGTCGCGCGAAGTGGAAACGAAAGCCAATTGCGAAGCGTCTGCGTTCCAATCTACATCGTCAAAACTTCCGCCGCTGGAAATATCATCACTTAAAGTGGCGCGGTGCGGATCTGGAGGAATTTGCAAGCGGATTACTTTTGGCTGATCCACATTGATAATCACGCGCTCAATCATCGCAATCACCGAATCGCCCGGCAACGGATATTTCCAGGCTTTCAAAGTTGGTTTGCCTACGTTGGTGCTCACCAAATACATGTCGCTCACCTTGCGCTGGTCTTGCTTAAAAGTGGCGATCTTTTTAGAATCAGGCGACCACAGTAAAACCGAGCTTTCACTTTGTTTCCAACCAGCGTTATCGGTTGCGTAACCATAATCTTTTACGCCATCGGTTGTTAATGCCGTTTGCTGGCTGGTGTTGACATCACGAACACACAAATTGTAATCCTTGATAAAAGCTGCTTTTGTTCCGTCGGGAGAAATAATTTCGTTGCCGGATGCCTGCTGCCCGCCTTCGTTGTTCAATGCTTTTTTTACCGATGAATTATCTGCAGCACATTGATAAGTAGTTAAATCGCATTTCCATTGTTTCCCATCTGCCTTAAAAATGATGGACTTTTGATCAGCCGACAAACTAAAATTTTGAAACGGAAGCCTATTTGCCTGGTAAGTTTTTCCGGTTGCCAAAGAAAGCGATGCCGCCAGTTTTTCCTGGTCAAAAGCGGCAGCACGTGTTTTTTTAGCTGCATCAACCAACATAAACCTGCTACCCTGCGGCGTTAAAACGTGGTACCAAAACTGGTTTTTGCTGATCCAATTTGGCCTGACGCTGGCGTAATCTACCAGCGTCGCTGTATTGTAAGCCATCATTTTTTCGGCATGTGCATAATCATTTGCCGTTAAAGCTGGCGCGTTAATTTGTTGGGCAAGCGCAGCAAATTCGTTTCCTAATGTTAAACCGAAAACTAAAATCCCGGAACGTAAAAGCTTGTTCATATATGTTGTATAACCGTTGCAAGATCAATATTTTGGGTGAAAGTAAACGAATAATAGCAATGCTTTTTAATATCAGCCAAAAAGTGCTGTAACAAGTTTAGGATAAACCCAATGCTTCTTTTAGCACCATAATTTATGTGCCTACATTAACCGGCATAGGGTGATGCTGATTTTTAGGCGATAAAAGAAGCATCACGATAAACACGTTTTTAAATCCGCCACAACAATTAAAATAGAAACTTATATTTGCTTGCACCACAATCAAATTTAACAAAACAAGTGTTGTGCTGATGCCAATCCATCAACCTAAAACCTGATTCAATGAAAAGTATTTATTCATTTTTAATGATTCCCATGATTGCTGCGGCGTTATTTTCATCAGCCAAAGCCCAAACTACTAACCGTGCAAAAGTTGCAAACGGAACGCTGGAAGGAACCACCGAAAGTTCGGGCATCCGCAGTTTTAAAGGCATTCCTTTTGCTGCGCCGCCCGTTGGCGATTTACGTTGGAAAGAACCGCAACCGGCAAAAAATTGGAGCGGCGTGCGCAAAGCAGACCATTTTGGCCCGCGCGCCATGCAAAGGTCCATTTTTAGCGATATGGTTTTTCGCTCAAACGGAATGAGCGAAGATTGTTTGTATTTGAACGTCTGGACACCGGCCAAATCAGCCAACCAAAAATTGCCCGTACTGGTCTATTTTTATGGCGGAGGTTTTGTAGGAGGCGATGGTTCGGAAGGCCGGTACGACGGCGAAGCGATGGCCCGAAAAGGCGTTGTTGCCGTTACTTTAAGCTACCGGTTGGATGTTTTCGGATTTATGGCGCACCCGGAATTAACGAAAGAATCGCCGCACCATGCTTCCGGAAATTATGGTTTGCTGGACCAAAACGCAGCTTTGCGTTGGGTAAAGCAGAATATTGCAGCTTTTGGCGGCGATCCAAATAAAATCACGATTGGCGGCGAGTCAGCAGGTTCTATTTCTGTTTTTGCACAAATGGCTTCGCCTTTATCCAAAAACCTGATTGCCGGTGCCATTGGCGAAAGCGGTGCGATGATTAAACCAACTTTTACGCCCGTTACTTTGGCCGAAGGCGAGCAAAGAGGCCTTGCTTTTGCAGAAAAAGTGAACGCAAAAACGCTGGCCGAACTGCGTGCCCTACCAGCCGAAAAACTGTTGGAAGCAACCGGGCAGCCAGGCGCATTTGGTGTTGCCGGAACAATTGACGGTTACTTTTTACCAGAAACACCGGCGGCTATTTTTGCAGCAGGAAAACAAGCCCATGTTCCGCTTTTGGTAGGCTGGAATTCGGCCGAATCCTCTTACCAGGGTTTGATGGGCCGTGATACGCCAACCGTGGAGAATTACAAAAACAAGTTGGAACAGCTTTACGGCGAACGTGCGGATGAGGCTTTAAAGCTTTATCCGGGAGCAAACCAGGAAGAGGTAATCCGCTCGGCAACGGCTTTGGCCAGCAATCGTTTTATTGCTTTTAGCACCTGGAAATGGGCCGATTTGCAAACTAAAACCGGCACCAAACCTGTTTACCGTTATTGGTTTTCGCACCCGCGGCCTGCTGCTGTTGGCCAAACCAACAATTCGGCTACCAGCACTGCACCAAAACCAATGGTTGGTGCATCGCATGCTTCGGAAATTGAATACGCCCTGGGAAACTTGCCGTACAATAAAGTTTATGCCTGGACAAAAGATGACGAACAGGTTTCGGAAACAATGCTTTCATACTTCGCCAACTTTGTTAAAACCGGTAATCCAAACGGTGGAAACTTGCCAAAATGGACGCCAAACACAGGCAGTAACCCGGTTTATTTTATGAATATTGATGTGAACAGCCAGTTAAAGCCGGAACAGGACCGCGCCCGTTATTTGTTTTTGGAAAAAGAATATATGAAGTAAGGCAATGCTTCTTTTATCGGTACTTTTTTAGGTTGATGAAAAGCTATTGGTTTGAAATTGCTAATAATTTTTTATTAGGAATAAAGGTGCAACGTGCCGTAACTGGATTACAATTAAAAACAGAAATCGGGTTTTTAATTATAATTTTAAATTATGAAAAAACACCTTTTTTTTCCGGTCATCCTGCTGCTTATTGGTTTTACCGTTGCTATCGCCCAAACGCCTATTCAAATCAATCCAAAATCTACCACCAGGCACGGGCCGGAAAAAGGTTCGCTGCTGATTATTGGCGGTAATGTTGGCACTACGCCATCCATTTGGAACAAATTTGTAGAACTGGCCGGCGGAAAAGCCAACGCAAAAATTGTAGTGATTACGGCTGCCGCCGGAGATTCTGCCGCTTACCGTTTTCAGGATGTAGAGCAAATAAAAAAAATTACCGGCATCAAAAACGTAAGCCTTTTGCACACCGGCAATTTAAGCGAGGCCAACAGCGAAAAGTTTATTGCGCCTTTAAAACAGGCAACAGGCGTTTACTTTTTGGGCGGCCGCCAATGGCACATTGCCGATTCTTACCTCAATACGCTTACGCACCAGGCATTTTTTGAGGTACTGAACCGTGGCGGTGTTATCGCCGGAAGTTCGGCCGGTGCTTCTATTATCGGATCTTTTTTATGGCGCGGCGATACCAAAGGCGCGCAAATTTTAATTGGCGACCATACGCAAGGTTTAGGGTTTTTGAAAAACTCGGCTATTGACCAGCATCTGCTTAAAAGAAATCGGCAGTTTGATCTGGTTGATTTTATTAAAACTGCGCCCGAACTGATCGGGATTGGTCTGGACGAAGCAACGGCTGTTTTGGTGCAACGCGATACAATGGAGGTTTTGGGGAAATCTTACGTCGCCATTTACGATTACAACACGATTATTGGCAACGGGCCAAATCATGTAAAAAACAACCAGGAAGATTTTACCGCTTCTTCCGGGCCGTTTATTTTTCTAAGCGAAGGCCAGAAGTACGATTTACGAAATCGGAAAGTCATCAAACCAGCGCGTCCAGTTAAAACCGACACTGATTTTTAGGTGGTAAAAACAGTATCGGGCAAAACGGTTGCAGGGCAAGTTCTTGAGGCTAATTTTAAAGCTGGTTTTACTACTTATCTTCGCCCAAATTTAATCAATATGGAAAAACCAAAAGATATAAGATGGCAACAACGGTTTGCAAACTTTGAAAAGGCATTGGCCCAACTTACGGAATTTATTGAAAAAGGAGAATTAAACAAGTTTGAAGAACAAGGTTTAGTAAAGTGTTTTGAATATAACCATGAACTGGCTTGGAATGTGATGAAGGACTTTTTAACAGAGGATGGAATAAAAGATATTTATGGTTCAAAAACAGCAACAAAACAAGCTTTTAATAAGGAGTTAATAAATAATGGCGAAGTTTGGATGGAGATGATCGAAAGCAGAAACGAGAGCGTACATACTTATAATGAAGAAACAGCAGATAAAATAGCTTCTAAAATTGTAAATGATTATTATGCTGAACTTGCAAGTTTTAGTAGTAAAATGAAATCCTTATTATGAAATTTGGCTTAAAACCAGAAACGATAGATAAAATCAATTCCGTATTTATAAAGTATCCGGAAGTGGAAAAAGTAATTATTTATGGTTCGCGGGCTAAAGGAAATTACCGAAACGGATCAGACATTGATATCACGTTAAAAGGTGAAAATTTAACTGATAAAATACGTTCCAAGATCAGTTGGGATATTGATGATTTAAACACGCCTTATTTATTTGATATTTCCATATTTGATCAACTAAATTCCCCTGATTTGGAGGAACAAATTGAAAGGGTTGGACAAATTTTTTATAGTAAAGACCCTAAAGCAATAAGTTAAATTTATACCGATAAAAGAAGCATTAGACCAAACCTACTCCAGCACAAACTTATACCCAATCCCTCTTACCGTTTGCAAAAACTGCGGTGAATCCGGGTTTTCTTCAATTTTTTTCCGAAGGCGGACGATGTGCATATCCAAAGTCCGGGTGTTTACGTCGGCGTTGTAGCCCCAAACTTCCATCATCAGTTCTTCGCGATGAATGACTTTATTTTTGTTTTTAAGGAAGTATAGCAAAATACGGTTTTCCAGGATAGTCAATTCTATCTTTTTGCCGTCTTTAATCAGCGTATGTGTGTTGGGCTGATGCTCCATGTTGGCAAACTTGTAGGTTTCGGCCTTGTCGTTGCTCAACTTGTAGCGCACTTTGTTTTCAATCAAAGCAACCAAAACATCCATGTTAAATGGTTTGGTGATGTAATCCGAAACGCCAACGTTGTAAGCCTCAATCTTGTCCACGTCCTGCGCTTTGGCCGTCATCATAATCACCAGGTTATCAAAACCTTTACTGCGGATTTCCTCACAAACTTCTGATCCTTGTTTGCCCGGCAGCATCCAGTCCAGCAGCACAATATCCGGCTGTTCTTCCAAAATCATTTTTTCTGCGGAAAGTCCGTCCGCAGCTTCCAAAATCGTGTAACCTTCAGCTTCCAAACGTTCGGCAACCAAAAAACGAAGGTTTTCATCGTCTTCTACCAGTGCAATTTTAATTTCTTTACCCATTATTGATTTTCATAAGGCAATGTAACCACAAATTCGGAACCTTTGCCAATGTTGCTTTTAACACTGATTTCTCCGTGCATAAAATTAATTAGTTCTTTGCAAAAAGCAAGCCCCAGGCCAACACTTCCGTTTTGGTTGTATTGGTTTTGTACCCGATAAAATTTTTTAAAAATATTGTCGAGTTCGGCCTGCTCTATACCAATCCCCTGGTCTTTAAATTTAAAGGTAACGCCTTTTTTATGCTTTTCAATTTTTATAGCCAATTCTTTTCTGTCGGGCGGCGAATATTTGTAAGCGTTTTCCATCATGTTTTGGTAAACACTGCCCAGCAAAATTGGGTCGGTAAAAAAAGTATCCACTTTTTCGATGGCATAACTGATGTTGAAAGCTGGGTATTTAATCTTAAAAGAACCGATCTGGCTTTTGGTAAACTGCTCCAAATCAACCTGCTCGCTTTTTACTTGGATGGATTTATTTTCCAATTGCGTAAACGATAACAACTTGTTCATCAGCTCGTTCAGCTTGTCGGCTTCTTCGTTCAAAATTTTGCCGTAATGGATGCGCTGCCTTTCGCTCAGTTCGTTTTTGCTCTGCAAGTTTGAACCGGCAATCTTGATCACGCTTACCGGCGTTTTAAATTCGTGCGTAAAATTGTTGATGAAATCGTACTGCAGCTTAAACACTTTCAGGTTTACGTTCAGGTTGCGGTAGATGAGCAGCGCGATCACCAGCAGGAAAAAATAAACCATCAGTACGCCAAAAGCGATCGGCAAAAAACGTTGGATAATTTCGTGCATCAAAAAACGCTTACTGGTACGGAAATAAAGTTTATAATCTGAAAAAGCGCCCGGAAAAGCAATTTCGGTAACCACTTTTTCCTGATCGTTGTCCAATTGATCGTAAACCAAAGGCCGGATCGTGATGGATTGGTACAAACCTGGGTTGGTATTGCGGATTTTTAAAGCAAATGGGTCCAGGTAAAACGTGAGCATATCCTGCTGGTAAGTAGAAACCGGCTCTTTTACGTTAACCAACTCCTTGTATATTTTCAGTTCCTGCCGCCGCGGTATGTTTAAGTAAGTGATTTTATTGCGCTGAATATTGTAAAAAACCTTGCGTACATCAATATCCGGGCTGCTGATTTTTGCCGTGTCTACATCTTCCACAAAAGCCGACAATTGCAAAGCCATCTGGTTAAAATCCGCATTGTTGATCTTGTTTTTCGGCAGCAACTTCGTGAAAACGCGGGCAGGATTGGCTTTATAGGGAGAAAAATCACAAACGGATTTGATGGTGATGCTGAGGTTGTTGGTGCGCAACGTATAGTTTTTGCGGTTGTTGCTGATGGCCAAATCGTAAAAGGTTATTTTTTTAACAAAGGGAAAATTGCTGAAAACCGAGCCGGAGTAATTGGAAGCCGATTTTACATTGAGAAAGCCATCGTAAGAAGTTATTTCGGCTACTTTGTTTTGAAAGAAATTGTTGTAAGGTTTGATCGTCTGCTCCAGCACGTTCACTTTTTGCGAAACAAACTCGTTCTCGACATAACCACGCGTTAATTTATAGGCTAAAAGAAGTATCACAATAACAAAGGCCGAAATGAGGACCACAAATGCCGAGACCAGTAAAAAGTTTTTCCGGTAAGCCCTTTTGTCTTTCATTCAATCAATGTAGTTATTTTAAAAATTTTAGAAGCTGATTAAAATGTATTTACCAAGCTTTCCATGCTTCTTTTATCACCTAAAAATTGGTGGGCAATTGGTTTGTAATTTGTTTAGGCTGGTGCATACACCAATTTTTATAGGGTAAAAGAAGCATCGTAATTTTTTTGTACAAATCTAAACAAGTTCTTACTTCTTGTTTTTAAGGTTGTTTTCCAGGAAGTTTTCAATTTCGCCGTACATTTCCAAACGGTTGTTTTCGTTTTTGAAAAAAAAGCGTTCGTTTTCCTTCAACACGTATTCTACGCTTACATCGCGGCTGCGCAAATCACGCACAAATTGGTTCAGCTCGCTGATATTTGCCCGCGGGTCTTTTGCGCCCTGAAAGATCAGCAAAGGCGCTTTAATTTTATCGGTATGAAAAACCGGCGAAATGGCGCGTAGCATGTCTGCATCTTTTTCAGGGTTGCCCACCATTTCGTAAGTCATGCTAAGATAAGGCTTTAAAAACGGCGGCACATCTTTTATATAGGTAAAAAAGTTGATCAAACCGTACTGCACCACCGCGCATTGGTACAAACCGGGATTAAAAGAAATACCATACAAAGCCGAAAAACCGCCAAAACCATTGCCATAAATAGCTATTTCTTTAGGGTTTGCAATTTTATTGGCGATCAACCATTTTACGCCATCGGTAATGTCCTGCTGCATTTTTCCGCCCACTTCTTTAAAACCGGCACTTTTAAATGCTTTGCCATAACCGGTAGAACCCCGGTAATTTACCTGAAAAACAGCATAGCCACGGTTTGCCAAAAACTGCACTTCGGCATTGTAGCCCCAACTGTTGCGGCTCCAGGGGCCGCCATGCGGCATCACTACTACCGGCAAATCATTTTGGTAAGGCGTTTGGGGCAAAGTCAAATAGCCATTGATTAGCAGACCATCGCGGGCTTTGTAAGAAATAGGCTTCATAGCGCACATCTCTTCTGGCTTGATATCGGTATTAAAATCGGTTAGCTTGGTTAGCTTTTTGCTGTCGGCTGCATACAAATAAACAGAACCCGGGCTTCGGTCGGTGTATGTACTGATCAGCAATTTATTTTCAGAAGTATCGCGGTCAATAACCTTAATTTCCTGATCGGGCAAAAGCTGCGAAAGGTCATCGTAAACCAGCATCATTTGTTTGTTCAAAATAAGCTTTCTTGGTTTTGCTTCTTCCCAACTTACCAAATCCAAACGATGTTTACTTCTGGAGTAATTAACTTCACCAATATCGGCTGTTTTTTGGTCCAAGATCATTTTCACTTCTTTGCCTGTTGCCGCATCAATTTCCACTAAAGCAGTTTTATCGCGGTTGAGGTTAGAAAGTGCATAAAAATGGTTGCCACCGGCTTGTGTAAAAGCAACAGGCGTAACCGAATTACGGAAATTGTTGCTGATGATGGGTTTAAAAGGATGCGCATCGTCTTGCCGGAACAAAATCGTTTCGTTCACGCCATCGGAGGCTTTGGCTAAACGGATCGTGCCTTCCGAAGCTGGGTACCATTCGGTAATGTTGCCCGGATTTTTGATGTACAGTTTCAGTTCGCCGGTTTGCACATTCAAATTATAAACATCAAAAGTGGCCGAATCGCGCTTGTTCATCACAATATTGATCCAGTCTTTGTTTGCTTGGTTCCGGCTCAGCAACCGCAGCTTCACCTTAGCCAGAGAGAGGAGCATCTTAGGTTTCATGTCCCGCATATCCAGGGCAAAAAGCTGGTATTGGTTCAGGTCCGTCAGGTCTTTGTTGAAAATCAGTTCATTGTTCAAGCTCCAGAAATAATCTTTTACCGGATAATCAGCAAAAGAAGTAACGCGACTTTCTTTGCCATTAGCAATATTTTGTACAAAAATATTGGGCTTTTCATGGTACAGCTTCAAATAGGAAATATATTGGCCGTTGGGCGAGATGTGAAAAGCAGTTTTTTCGGGCGTTTTAAAAAAACTGATCACCGGGATTTTTCTTACACTATTGTTGGTGCACGCGTTAAAAACAACCGTAACTGCACAAACAACAAACAACCAATAAAGCCTTCTCATCAGGTTCTGGGATACTAAATCCGAATAATTTGATTGGGTTAAATTAGAAATTAAGCCAGAATTAAATCCTCTGTCATCACAATTTTACACCTGCCCGGCTGGCTTATTTCCGGCATAACTTCGTTTAAACACATAATTAGTTTATTTTTGATTGGTATGAAGCTGTTTTTATCCCTTCTTTTTTCGTGTCTCTTTTTAACTGCCGTAGCGCAATCTGATGACGTGCTGCTGGCCAGACAATATGCGGCATCCGGAGAAAAAGACAAAGCCAGCCAGCTTTACCAGAAATTGTACAAGCAGGACAACGAAACGTATTTTAAACCTTATTGTTACAGCCTGATCAGCCTAAAAAAACTGGACGAAGCCGAAAACCTGGCCAAAAAAATGGCCAAAAAGCATCCCGGCAATGTGGATTATTCCATTATGCTGGCCAATATTTATACAGAAAAAGGTGAAGCGCCAAAAGCCGAAGCGGTTTATAAAGACATCCTGAAAAACTTGCCTGCCGATGAAGGCCAAATTTCGATGATTGCAAACCAATTGTACCAGGCCGGAAATACGGATTATACCATCAAGGTTTTTTTGCAAGGCCGCGCGTTATTGCATAATGACCAGTTGTTCTCGATGCCGCTGATCAGCATGTACCGTTTTCGGCGAGAAAAAATGCAAATGGCGGCAGAATATTTAAACATCCTGACTTCCAACCCGGATTATCTGTACCAGGCACAAAACAACATCGCCAACCAGTTTGACGGCCCTGCAGATTACGAAACGTTTAAAGGTTTGCTGCTGGATAAAATCCAGAAAAACCCGCAAGCCATCGTTTTTACCCAACTGCTTACCTGGCAATATTTGCAGCAAAAAGAGTACGAACTGGCATTAAACCAGGTGATCGCGCTTTCTAAACGCCAGAAAGACAACGGCGAGCAGGTTTTCCAGCTTTGCCAAACATTAAACAGCAACGAAGCTTATGATGCCGCCATCCGCGGTTACGAATTTGTGATTTCGAAAGGAAAAGAGCGCGAGTATTATATTCCTTCGCGGATTGAAATCCTCAACACTAAAAATTTAAAAGTTACTTCGGGCAAATACCAGCAGCAGGATTTAATCAGCTTAGAAAAAGATTATCAGGATTTATTAACCGAGTTTGGCAAAAGCAGCAATACTGCTTTTGCCATGCAAAAATTGGCCAGGCTCGAGGCTTTTAAATTGCATAAAACAGCCGAAGCGGAGAAATTATTGGAGCAGGCCGTGCAAATCCCCGATCTACAACAAAACCTTTTGGCCGATTGCAAAATGGATTTGGGCGATGTTTACCTGCTGAACAACGAACCCTGGGAAGCAACTTTGCTTTACAGCCAGGTTGAAAAAGGCTTCCCAAACACCAATATCGCGCAGGAAGCCAAATACCGCAACGCCCATTTGGCTTATTTTACCGGCGATTTTACCTGGGCAAAAGCACAATTGGATGTGTTAAAAGCGGCAACTTCGCAACTGATTGCCAACGATGCTTTAAACCTTTCGCTTTTAATTACTGATAATACGGCTTTTGATTCTACCGGAAATGCACTTAAAATGTATGCCCGAGCCGATTTTTTGATTTACAAAGAGCAAACCGACCGTGCTGTAAAAACTTTGGACAGCATTGACCGGGTTTATCCGGGCAATACTTTGGCTGATGATATTTTGATGGCTAAAGCACGAATTTTTATCCAGCAAAAACAGTATGCCGCCGCACTTACGCCTTTGCAAAAAATTGTGGCCGATCATCCTACCGAACTTTGGGCCGATGATGCTGTTTTTATGATGGCTGATTTATACGAAAACCGCCTGAACGACAAAGCCAAAGCCCAGCAATTGTACCAAAAAATCATTACCGATTATCCTTCAAGCTTATGGATCAGCGAAGCGCGGAAAAAATTCAGGGCTTTGCGTGGCGATGCGGTGCCGAGTTCCTGATAAAAACCATAGTTTTACGCCATGTTCATTTATAATATTACGGTTTTAATTGAAGAAACCCTGGAGCAGGAATGGTTAAACTACGTTCAAACCGAATTTATTCCGGCTATTTTGGACACAGGTTTTTTCCAGTCCTGTCAACTGTTGCAAGTAACGGATTCGCCAAACGAAGGCTTAACTTATTGCGTCCAGTTTCGTACAAATGAAATTTCATCCTTGCAATCTTACCAAAGTTTATACGCCCTGCAAATTGAAAGCGCACATCAATTAGCATTTCCAAACCAATTGGTTACTTTTAGTTCAACCATGAAACTCATCAACGAACAATGAATATCAGCAACACAAAAATTGAAGGTTTAAAAATTATCGAGCCACGCATTTTCCCGGACGACCGCGGCTATTTTTACGAAAGTTATAACGAAAAAAAATACAGAGAGGCCGGCATTGATGCTTCTTTTGTGCAGGACAACCAGTCGTTTTCTGCAAAAGGGACTTTGCGCGGTTTGCACGGGCAGGCCAACCCATTTGCACAAGGAAAATTAGTGCGTGTTTTGCAAGGCCGCGTTTTGGATGTTGCGGTTGATATCCGTAAAAATTCGCCAACTTTTGGCCAGTATGTTACGGTTGAACTGACTGGCGAAAACCACAAACAATTTTGGGTTCCGCCCGGCTTTTTGCACGGTTTTGTTACTTTGGAAGACGATACCATTTTCACTTATAAAGTAACCAACTATTACGATAAAGCTTCGGAAATTGGTGTGGTTTGGAATGACCCAACTTTAAATATTGATTGGCAAACGGATATTTCCAAGCTTTTGCTTTCGCCAAAAGATGAAATTTTACCAACTTTTACTGATTTTAAAAGCCCGTTTTAGGCTTCAACTTTTCAAAGATTTGGGCATACGGCCGTACAACAAGCCTTGTGCCCAATCTTCCCTTCCGTTTTTTTGAGCCATTGCCGAAGCCGCATTCCAATCGTAAGTACAATTTATTTGTGCCGTGTTGATGCTGTTTTTATCGGCATAAATTAAAGCATACTTGGCATGAGGTGTCATGGATTCCATCGAAAAACGAAATTCAGCATTTCCCAAATAAGCAGGCAAACCAACGCTGCCTGGGTTCAAAATAATTTTTCCGTTAGAAAGCCGCACAACACGGTTAACATGCGAATGGCCACATAAAATTATTTGCTCTTTAATGTGCGCCGTTTTTGCCATCAGTTCTTCGTCCTTAAAAACAAAAACGCCACGTTCGGTTACTTCTTCCAGCAAATATTGGTTATCACTTTCCGGCGTTCCGTGGCAGGCAAAAATTAAATCATCAATAATTTGGGTTGAAGGAAGCATTTTCAACCAGTCAATGCTTCTTTTACCAAGGTTTTTTTTAACTTGTTCTAAAGTTTCATCGGCAGTTATTTTATCTAAATTTTCCAGAATATCGCGGTCTTTATTTCCGCTGATGCAAATCATCTGCTCAACCAAAATCATTTCCGCTGTTTTTTCCGGTTCTAACGGCCCGAAAACATGATCGCCCAAATTGATGATCACATCTACTTTTTTTGTTTTGATGTCTTTTAAAACAGCTTCCAAAGCAAGCGCGTTTCCATGGATATCAGAAAGGATGGCGTAAGTTTTCATGATGCAATGCTTCTTTTACCACACAAAAATTAGTGTAGCTTTATTTGGGAAGCAACTATTGCAACGCCTGGTGCAGGAAATTGTTGAGCGGACAAACTTTGGCAAAAAGTTTAGCAATGTTGTTTGCCGCATCCTTTTTCATCAATTCTTTATCAGATAATTGATGCATAGCTGCATAACTTTTCAACTTCAACAAATTGATATTTGGATGGTCTGCCTCATAACCTTTCGGGTTGTTTTTTAACTGTTCCTGCTGATCGAAGGCCGAAAAAGTATCGGTAAAAGAAGCATTGTTGATGATCGCTTTCAATGCTTCGCCGTTGTAATCAATTTCCTGGCGGATAAATTTTAAATGATCGGCCGGAGGCATCCAATAACCGCCGCCGGCAAAAGAAGCATCAGGTTGAATGTGGAGGTAATAACCAATTTCGGCATTGCCATTGCCGGTTTTAAAATTGATGCCGAAGTTGTTTTTGTAAGGCGTTTTGTCTTTGCTAAAACGGATATCGCGGTAAATCCGCATCACACATTTTTTCGGATCGTTATCGGCGTTAACCATCGGGTCAATTTTGGCAAGCAGCGTTAAAATTTGCCCGGCAAATCCAATTACATTTTCGCGTGCCTGCTCATACAAGTCTTTATGATCCAGAAACCAATCGCGGTTGTTATTTTCTACTAATTGCTTTAAAAAATCAAAGGTTTCTGGTTTGATCATTTACGATGTTTGGCTGTCGGCAATAAATTTTATGTGGTAAAAGAAGTATCAGCTTAATTTAAGTTGAGCCTTTCGTTGCGCATGTTCAGCTCCACATTCCTCCGCCTAAACCTTTTAAACCAAATATAGCCAACTACGGCTGCAGCCAGGTAAGGCGCGGCAAGCAACACCATAATCCCTTTGTTCAAGCCATCGGCCTGTTTATTTCCGCTGCCATGCGAAGTTTCTACATTGGCCGCGCACATGGCGCATTGTGCATAAGAAGGTTGTGTGCTTACGAAAAGCAGCATCAGCACAAACGCTGCAAATATTGTTTTTAAACTTTTCATCGTTTTAATTTTTATGTGGTAAAAGAAGCATTATAACAGTGCTCGTTTCTCTTGCAAATTTAAGCTAAAACTGATAATAAGGCGAAATCATAATGTAAACTATTACACCTGTTACCGTTACATAAAACCATATTGGCCACGTCCAGCGAACGATCTTTCTGTGCCTGGCAATTTGGTTTTGCAGCGCAAAGCTGAAGCTAAACAAAATTAACGGCAAAACGATGGCAGCGAGTATAATATGCGAGATCAGAATAGCAAAATAAATGTAGCGCAGGTTTCCGGCAGCTAACTTTTCGGAGGCAGAAACAATGCCGTTTCCGTCCAAATCGCCGTAACGGGTTTCGGGGGCGAGGTAATGAAAAACGATATACAAAACCAGGAACAACGACGAAAGGACAAACGCTGTAATGTTGATTCTTTTGTGCATTGCAATATTTTTCTGTTTGATAAAATAGAGCGATAAAAGAAGCAATATACTGCAAGTTCCGTTTAAATAAGCATTGATCAGAGGCAGTTTGTAGGTGAATGAAGGTAACGATGAAGGAACCGGAAGCACCTTCATGATCAATATCACAACAACCGCGAATACAAATATCGAAACGCCAATGATAATCCTGAAGATCAGCTTATCCTGTGCGTTGTTGGTTTTGACCGGCATTCTTTAATATAAATTATCTTTTATGTTACGCAGTTCTTCTGCAATCAGCACTTTAATTTCGTCGTTCAGTTTGCTCATTTCGTTGATAGAAGTGCCGTTATAATAACCCCGAATCCGCCGCTCCTGATCTAACAAAACTAATTTTTCGCTGTAAACATAATTATCCGGGTTATTTTTTCCATTAACGGCAGAGAGCAACAAACCATTTCGGCTAAGGCCATAAATTGTAGTGGTGTCGCCGGTTAAAAACTTCCACTGGTTATCGTTTGCTTTTAAAGCTTTTGCATAATTTTTTAAAACCGACACTTTATCTGTTTCCGGGGCTACCGTTATCGAAACGAATTTCAGCATATTGTTTTTGGTGTAATTGCTGGCCAGTTCTGCCACATTTTTGCTGATTTCATTACATAAAGTAGGACAATGGGTAAAAAAGAAATTCATGACCACAACTTTGCCTTTTAAGCTTTGCTGGGTAACCAATTTGCCATCCTGGTCATACAGTTTAAAATCCTGCACCTGATGATAAATGGTATCGTAAATAACTTTTCCCTTTACTTTATGAAACGTTTTTGCTACTTGTTTTGGGCCATATATTGGCAGAGGATTATACCTGTTTTTGCCTTTGGCTTGCAGCAAATAATACAAAAATCCTGGTACTATCAGGATAAGTACCAGGATTACAAATCTTTTAACAGCAGTAAGATCGAACATTAATGCTTGGCCAGCAACCAGTAATTACCTTCGTTGGTTAAAACAAGTATCAAACCAATGATAAACAAAGTAGGCACCAGGATTGCGTAGGCCATGCCAATTTTCTCAAACCGCAAGTGCATAAAATAAGCAACGATATAAAATGCTTTAGCTAAAGTAAGCACGATATAAACGGGGTTTGCTATTCCCTGCTTTAAAACATGGTGCGGGACCAGATATAAAGCAATTATAAATTCGATGGCGGTTATGCCAAGCAATACAAAAAACACTTGCCAGATTTTGTGTTTGGAAAGTGATTCATGATTTTCATCATGATGAACATTGGAAGGTTCTGTGCTCATAATATTTTTATTTATAAATTATACCAGATAGAAAAAAGTAAAAACAAAAACCCATACTAAATCAACAAAGTGCCAGTACAGGCCAACTTTTTCTACCATTAAATAACTGCCCCGCTTTGCATAGGTTCCTTTTAAAACGTTGATTAGGATAATGATATTAATGACCACGCCGGTAAATACATGGAAACCATGAAACCCGGTGATGGTAAAAAACAGATTGGTAAAGTTTGTTCCGGTGGGCAAACCTGTGGCACTTTTAAAAGGGTTGCTTCCCCACCAGGCACCTTCTTCGTGCAAGTGCGTCCATTCCAAAGCCTGGCAGCTTAAAAAGATTAATCCACCAATAACGGTTAAAAACATCCACCATGATACTTCTTTTTTAGCGCCCCGATGGCCGGCCTCTACAGCAAGAACCATCGTTACCGAACTCATAATCAGGATAAAAGTCATCAATCCCACAAAAACCAAGGGCGCACCATGTTCTTTTATAAAAGGGATGGATTGAAAAACTTCATCAGGCATGGGCCATGCTTTTGCGCTAAAGCGCAAAGAACCATAAGCTATCAGTAATGCCGAAAAAGTAAACGCATCAGACAGCAGAAAGAACCACATCATCATTTTTCCATATTCTACAGAAAACGGAGAACGGCCACCTGCCCAGGGTGTGGTTTTAATTTGATCGATCGGTGCTACGGAAGTTGTACTCATCTAAGTTATATGTATAGAATTATTGTTGATTCAAAAGTAAAAAAACATAAAGATATATCCATAAAATATCTACGAAATGCCAAAATATGGAAGTCATCTCTAAACGAAAAAGATTTTTAACAGGCGGGTTATTCTTGTAGCTACCTATTAAACTGCTGATTACCAAAATCAGGCCGGCAAGGATATGAACGAGATGGACACCAGTAAATATATAGATAAAAGATTGTGAAGCATTTGGGTTAACTAAGTAAACGCCCATTTTTACCAAAATACTCCAGGCAAAAAACTGCAGGCAAAAAAAAGCAAGCCCTAAACCAAGCGTTGCCCAAAGGTACTGCCTTTGCCTATCGTATTGCAATTTCTTTGCCGAACGAAAAGCCAGATACATGGTAACACTGCTTAACAGGATTACAATGGTGCTAAATATAAAGGCGTGCGGCAAAATAATTTTAATCCCTTTATCAGTAGAACCTTGCGAGTACACGATAAAACCGCTGGTAAAAGCAGCAAAAAGCATAAACGAGGTTATGATAAACAACCACATGCTAAACTTTTGCGGCTGAAGGTTTAACTTTTCTTTATTATCGGTAACAAATTGAGCCATTTTTTTATTTTCCAACAAAATCAAACAATAATGCCAATTGAACTACTGGCAAGTAAAAAAAAGAAGCATACATCAGCTTTTTAGCTGAACCAATGTCTTGCTTCAACATTAAATTAAAAGCATAGTATAAAAAAGCGAAGCTTGAAATTAATGATATTGCACCAACATATAAACCACCAAAATTGTAAAATGTTGGCAAAAGACTTACCGGAACCAGGATTAAAGTAAACACAAAAGTAATTACGGCACTAGTTGCATCTCTTTTTCCAGTTGGCAATAACCTAAAACCTGCTAATTTGTAATCGTCATCCAAAACCCAGGCAATAGCCCAAAAATGCGGAAACTGCCAAACAAACTGTATCCCAAATAAAACTAATGCAATATAATCAATTTTGGGATGGGCAGCTACATAACCAATTAGTGGAGGCAGTGCGCCCGGAATTGCACCGATAAAAACAGCAATAGGTGATTTTCTTTTGGCAGGCGTATAAATAAAGGCATACAAAAAAATAGAAAATACTGATAAGTAACCTGTAGTTAAGTTTAAACTTCCTAAAATGTATGTCCCAGCAATGCCCATAAAAAGGCTTAACACCAAAGCCTGTCCGTTGGTCATTTTGCCCGATGGCAAAGGTCGGTCGGCTGTCCTTCGCATCAATTTGTCTAAGTCTTTTTCGATGATTTCGTTAAACCCGTTGGCTGCTGCGGTAACCAAAAATCCGCCTAAAATCAACAAGCCCCAATTTTTCCAGATGATTTCACCGTTAACTTTGCTGCCAATTAAAAAAGATATGGATGCTGAGAATACGACCAGAAACGTAAGACGAAATTTAATCAGCTTAGAAAAATCGCTAAATACCATACTTCGCTCCTGACGTTTCTGCTGTTTCAAATAAATTCAGCAATAAGTAAAACTGTATGCCAAACAACAAACTGGCCAAAAATAAGTGCGCAACTTGTGCAATTGGGGGCAAGCTTAAATAAGCCAGTGCAATTCCTGCAAAAACCTGCAATGTAATAATGATAAAGCTTGTACTCATCAATTGTTGTTGAACTGAACTTTTTACGTAGGCTTTCCTAATCAGCATAAATAAAAACAAGTTAACCAAAATCACCAACAGGGCTAAGTTTTTGTGGTTGAATAAAACCTTTTCCGCTCCGTTGACCCACTCTTGCCTAAAGTTTCCTTGTAGCCTTACCGCATATTCGTCAATTTTTTCCCGCACTTCGGTCCCAATCGAAATTTGTACAATATCCAATACCAATGCAAAAAAAGCCACAACAACTACCCATGCTTTGCCCAAAACTTTTTTGCCTGCTTTGATCATTCTTGCTTTGTGCCAGGTATAAATACTGATAGCCAAAATAGCCAATGCAATTAACATATGTACAGTTACAATCCAGGGAACCAAATTTGAAGAAACTACGATAGAACCGATCCAGGCTTGAAACCCGACCAAGAAAAGGTTAAACAGGCTTAACAAAACAATGCGCTTACTAATTTTCCAATAGTAAAAAGAATATACCGCTGTTAGTAACAAAAATATTCCGGTTATCGCCCCTATCAATCTGTTAATGTATTCGGTCCAGGTTTTTGCTGCATTAAACTCTTCTTGCTGCTGGCCATTTATAAAATTTCGGGATTGTATTTTTGAAGCTAAATTGGTATATCCAAAAGCATTCAAAACCTTTATGAAACGAGTATTTTTTTTAACCTGGATTTCAGCATATTTTGTACGGTAATCAGCAGGTAACTGTGCTTCTTTTACCGGTGGAATATACTTGCCAAAACATTTAGGCCAATCTGGGCAACCCATCCCGGAGCCTGTACTTCTTACCACCCCGCCAGCTAAAATCAGTATAAACAGCGCAATTACAGCAATTAGATTGATGGACCGAAACCTTTTTTCCGAATTAAAATATTTCAATTTACTGTTAAAAATTAAGGGTATTTAGTAGGAAAAAATTCCTGCATAAATACCCTTGAATCAAATAAAATTATATGGTGCAGTTTTTATTTTACTTCCTGTGATGGGGAATTTTTCTTTAACCATTCAGTTTGCATTTTTTCCACTTCCGGGTCGTCTTCAAAATCATGCGGTAAGTTTGAATTCAATGTTTGAGAGAAAGGTACAGTTTGCGGAATAAAATCCTGGTCATGTCCCGGTTTACTATAGTCATAAGACCAACGGTAAACGGTTGGTATTTCGCCTGGCCAGTTTCCATGAATACGTTCTACCGGAGTAGTCCATTCTAAAGTATTTGCATTCCAAGGGTTTTGGGAAGCCTTTCTACCAAAAAATATAGAGGAAACGAAGTTGTACAAAAATGCCACCTGCGCCAATGCCGACATAATTGCTGCCCAAGTAATGAATGTGTTAACAGAAAGCCATTGCTTCATTGATTCAAATTCTGTAAAAGCATAATATCGGCGCGGTACACCGTCCAAACCCATAAAGTGCATCGGGAAGAAAACCAAATAAGCACCGATGAAGGTTAGCCAAAAGTGTAGATAACCTAATTTTTCATCCATTAACCGTCCAAACATTTTAGGAAACCAGTGATAAACACCGGCCAGCATACCAAATATAGCAGCCGAACCCATAACCAAGTGGAAATGTGCAACCACAAAATAGGTATCATGTAAGTTGATATCTAAAGCAGCATTACCTAAGAATATACCGGTTAATCCACCAGAGATAAAGAAAGAAACAAAACCGATGGAAAACATCATGGCAGGTGTGAACCGGATATTGCCACGCCATAAAGTAGCCAGCCAATTAAAAGTTTTTACGGCTGATGGAACCGCAATAATTAAAGTGGTTATCATGAAAACCCCACCGAGAAAAGGGTTCATACCGGTTACAAACATGTGGTGTCCCCAAACAATGAAAGACAAAATGGTGATACCAATCAAAGAATAAACCATGGCATGATAACCAAATATTGGCTTACGTGCATTAACAGCCATTACTTCGGATACCAGGCCCATTGCAGGCATAATTACAATATAGACTTCCGGGTGGCCAAGAAACCAAAATAAATGTTCGAATAAAATAGGGCTGCCACCTTCATTTGGCAATACTGATCCGTTCAAAACAATATCAGAAAGGTAAAAACTTGTCCCCATGCTTCTATCAAAAACCAATAATACTACACCTGCAACAAGTACCGGGAAAGACAACACGCCTAAAATTGCGGTTACAAAAAACGCCCAAATTGTTAAAGGCATTTTCCATAGGTCCATACCTTTCGTACGCATGTTTAATATCGTACTGATATAATTGATACCTCCCATTAATTGAGAAGCAACAAAAAGAACCATACTTGTTAACCATAAAGTCATTCCCATTTCTGAGCCTGGCATCGCTTTTGGCAAGGCAGATAAAGGAGGATAAATTGTCCATCCACCACTTGCCGGGCCTTTTTGCACAAAAAAGGAGCTTAACATGATGATACAGGCCGTAAAGAAAAACCAGTAAGACAACATGTTTAAAAATGGGGAAGCCATATCTCGTGCACCTAATTGCAAAGGAATTAGAAGATTACTAAAAGTACCGCTTAAGCCAGCTGTTAGCACAAAAAATACCATAATGGTACCATGTATGGTAACTAAGGAAAGATAGAAGTTTGGATCTAAACGCCCTTCCGGTGCAAACCTTCCTAACAATGTTTGTAAAAAAGGAAAAGCTGTATTGGGATAAGCTAATTGGATACGAAACAATACGGACAAGATCATAGCAATAACGGCCATGATAATACCAGTTATTAAAAACTGTTTCGCAATCATCTTATGATCCTGACTGAAGATGTATTTTGTCAGGAATGTTTCCTTGTGATGGTGATCGCCATGTCCATGGTCATTGTGTACATGTACCAACTCCGGATTATTAACTGTTAATGCTGTTGCCATAACCTCTTTTTCCTTATAATTTATTAAAAGCTAATTTATTTTTAGTAACAGAATCAGCAGGTGCTGCTGTTACTGCCATTTTTAATTCTTTTCTTAATTGATCGCTCAAATAAGGTTTTTGTTTAGATACCCAATCCTGGTACTCTGCTTCTTTTACCACCCTGAAAACTTTTTGCATGTTAAAGTGGTTGCCACCACAAATTTTATTGCAGTATAACTTATATTCAAAGTTGGGATTGTCCATTTTTGCACGCATATCATCAGTTGTAACGGTAGGCACAAATTGAAAAAAAGTAGGCAGGCCCGGAACCGCATTTATCTGCACCCTAAACCATGGCAAGTAGAAACTATGGATTACGTCTTGTGCTATTAAATTAATACGGACAGGTTTATTTACAGGAACTACAATTTCGTCTGCACTTAAATCATCATAACTGTTATGATCCTTAAAATCTACACCAAGTTTGTTATTGATTGAATATAACTTCGAATTTTTTAATCCAAGCTTTTTATCCTTTCCAGGATACCTTACTTCCCAGGCAAACTGATGTGCAGTAACATCTACATTTAATGCAGACCGTTGTTCTGCAACCGGAACATCCATAATAGTTTTCCAGGTAATAGAGCCAAATACTACCAGAATCGTTAAAACAATAGCTGGTACAATTGTCCAAAGTTTTTCAATAGTATTGTTATGAGGCAGGAAATAAGCTTTTCTAAGTTGTGAACCTCTGTAAATGTAGGCAAACCCAAAAAGCAATATTTGTGTGCCTACAAAAACGATCGTAGTAATAATCAATGTGATATTAAACATTTCGTCTATCCGGACACCATGTTTTGAAGCAGCATCAGGCAAAATCATACTGCCATGCACTGTGTATTCCCAATAGGCACCATATAAACCTAATAATAAAAACACACCGAAAGATACAGCCATAACAGTGTTCCAATCCATACCTTTTTTGTTTTGCATTTTTAATGTTAGGTCGTATACTTTTAAAATACGGCCAATAACTGCAATTACAAAACATAGGAGTAAAAACAGTAATACATTGTAGCCGATACCAAGCCACATATTGTTGTCAGCAGTAGAACCATCAATTGTTGGTGCATTAACGCTGGTTGGTGCAGTGCCTTGTGCGAAAGAAAAATTTGCAAGTAACAATAGAAATAAATTAATACTGCTGAAAACTAGTGATTTTGAAAAAAATGATTTTTGAAATTTCATTTTAAAGATTTTATATGTGTTTCGCCCGTTGTTCAAATTTAATATGTTGCTTAGAGCCTGTTTAAAATTTACTAATTAAGGTTTTGATGCTTCTTTTATCCCCTTAAAATTGTTAAGTACTTGGCTTTCTGATTTGTTTAAACTGATACTAATACCAATTTTTATAGGGTAAAAGAAGTATTGACATTTTTTCTTATCTAAATTTAAACAAGCTATTATTAAATATGATGGTTTAAACTTTCTTCTAAGAATGGGTGGTTTTTTGGAACGAGCGAGGTTTTACTTAATGCATTTAGCATTAAAAAGGTAAACAAACCTACATATCCTAAAGCTATCCCAATTTCTTCGATGCCGAATCCCCTTCCTGCTGCACCAACCGTTCCTGGCATAACCATTAAATAATAATCAAGCCAATGCCCACATAAAACAACAATACATACATACTTTAAAACTGTAGCTGCCCTTTTTGCATCCCGGGACATTAACAACAATACAGGTGCGCAGAAATTTAGTACTATATTTAACCAAAACCATGGCTTAAACTCAGGTTCCCACCTTTTGTAAAAGTAAACACTTTCCTCCGGGATGTTAGCATAGTAAGTAAGCAAAAACTGTGCAAACCAAACATAGGTCCAGAATATGGAGAAAGCAAACACCAACTTACCTAAGTCGTGCAAATGATTATCTGTAATCCACGTCATGTAACCATTTTGCCTTAAAATAATGGTAATTAAAGTTAAGGCTGCAAGGCCGCTTACCCACATGGCTGCAAAATTATACCAACCAAACATTGTTGAATAATAGTGCGCCTCCAATGACATTATTGCATCAAAAGCGAAAAGAGGGGTAGTAAACCCAAATACTACCAAGAAGATAGCAGATATTTTAAAGCTTTTATTATAATTTGCCATACCTCCTACTTCATCCTCATTTTTAGAATATCTGCTAAGTAATGCACCAAATATGCTGTACAAGCCAAGAAATATAATTAACCGGGCAAAAAAGAATGGGATGTTCAAATAGCTAGATTTTGCCGCAATTACAGCATCATAATTCTCACTTCCTTTAACAACTATGCCTTTTGTGGCCCAATGTGCGTATAAGTAAGGTTCCACTATTTTTTTACCTTCTTCCACTACTGTATGGTTGGTTAATAACCCTAAGGTTATAACAGCAATTAAAACAAATGCAGCGTAGGGCAAAACTTTTGCATAAGCCTGTGGAATCCTTATAACAGAAGCAGACCATCCTGCTTGTGATACATATTGGATAGCACAAAATAAAATACCTTGCATACATACAGATGCAAAATAGTAGCTCATCAATAATAAATTGGCAAAAGTTCGCTCAGTATGTCCTGCCAAAATCCCGAATGCTATGGCAACAAAACCGATTGCAATAGCTATTAAGCTATAGGTTTTAGCTTTCCCTGAAAATTCAAACTGTTGGTTGTAATTAAGATCTTTCATCAATTTGATTGGTATTATAATTTTTGTAATTGGTGGACATACAAGATTACTTTCCAGCGTTCATCAGGATCTAACTGGGAAGCATAAGAACCCATAGCATTTAAACCATAAGTAATAGTGTGATAAATTTTACCGTCTGTAAGATCTTTCATAGCCCCACCTCTGGATGAGGTACCTTTTGAGTAAGATGGCGGGGCAGGATAACCATGTTGTACCACCAAACCATCCCCCTGACCTTGAATTCCATGGCAGGGAGAGCAAAAATGCTCAAAAAGTACTTTACCATCTGCAAGCGTCTTTTTATCGGTAATGTATTTGTTTACAACTTCTACACTAGCCTTTTCATATCCATCTTTTGTATTTGGATAATCAAACCGTACAAAACCTACTGGAATAGTACCAGCAGGTGGGACTTGCGCTGTTGTTCCATTTTTAAAGTTAGGATTGGGTTGATAAGGATCGTAAGCAATATGCTCGTACATGTTAGGGGCATATTCCCATCCGGTACTACGCTTATCTTTACCGCAAGCAGTAAGCAAAACAGATACAACAGTGCTTACTGCAACTACACTGAGTATCCTAAATCTATTCATAGCTAACATATTTTCTGTCGTTATGTTTAATTTCTACGGCACCTGCTTCTTTCAGGCAAGAATCTATTTGGTCGTGCTGGGTATTGGTTTTTGCATTAACAGCAATTACAAAACGATCATTAGTGGCCCTTAAATCCATAACCCTGGGTGTACGTCCCGGAAAAAGATGGTTGGAATAAAAATAAGTAAAAACCATACCAAAAGAACTAAACAAGACCGTCCATTCAAAGCAGATAGGCACAAAGTTAGGCGCAGTAAAATGTGGCTTTCCACCGATGTTTATAGGCCAGTCATACACCAACATGTAATATAACATACAAAATGCTGCTGTCAATCCGATACACCCAAAAATAAAGGCAGCAATAGGCAGTCTTGATTCTTTGATTCCTAATTTGTTTTCAATACCATGAATAGGCATTGGTGTAAACACATCATAAATAGAAACGCCTTTTTCTTTTAGGCTATCAATGCCCTTCATCATTTCATCAGGGTCGTCAAAAATGCCAAGTATATATTTAGTACTATCCATAATTAAATATTTGAATATTCAGCTTGTTCAACGCTGTCATACTTTATTAAATTCTCTTTGTAAAACTCGGCCTGTTCTTTACCTACATGCCCTTGTTCTAAAAGCTTTTTCTTTTCTTGTTCACTGCTGCTTTTTAACAACAATTTTACTTCTGCCATCGCCACTGCCGGAAGCACTCTCAAGAACAATAAGAATAAGGTAAAAAATACGCCAATTGAACCTATAAAAACACTTACATCAACCCAGGTAGGATAAAACATAGCCCAACTTGACGGAAGAAAATCGCGGTGAAGCGACACTACAATGATTACAAAGCGTTCAAACCACATTCCTATGTTAACAATAATTGACAACCCCCATGAAAGCGCAATATTTGTACGTACTGATTTAAACCACATTAATTGTGTCATTAATACATTACATCCGTACATCATACAGCCAGCCCACCAATAAGGCCCTATAAACCTGTTTAAAAAAGTGTATTGTTCGTATTCACCGCCAGAGTAGTAGGCAATAAAAAATTCTGTCAGATAAGCCACACCCACAATAGATCCTGTCAACAAAATAATTTTGTTCATAGATTCAATGTGGAACATAGTAATATAATTTTCAAAACCTAATACTTTACGGGTAACCAACATCAGGGTTTGTACCATGGCAAAGCCTGAAAAAATAGCCCCTGCAACAAAGTAAGGCGGAAATATGGTAGTGTGCCAGCCTGGTTCAAGGGAAGTGGCAAAGTCCATAGATACAATCGTATGTACTGATAGTACTAAGGGCGTTGCAACACCTGCCAGCACCAGGGATACTGCTTCAAAGCGTTGCCAGGTTTTTACAGAACCGTTCCACCCAAATGACAAAACAGAATAAATTTTGCGGCGCAAACCTGTAGCACGGTCGCGGATAGTAGCAATATCAGGTAATAAGCCTGTATACCAGAAGACTAAGGATACAGAAAAGTAGGTTGAAATTGCAAACACGTCCCAAATTAACGGTGAGTTAAAATTTACCCACAATGAACCATATTGGTTAGGTAAAGGAAGGGTATAAAGAGCCATCCATGGCCGACCCATGTGTGATACAACATAAGTTGCCGCGCATATAACCGCAAAGATCGTCATTGCTTCTGCAGAACGGTTAATAGAGTTCCGCCAGTTTTGGCGGAACAATAAAAGTACAGCAGAAATTAATGTCCCTGCGTGTCCAATACCAACCCACCAAACAAACCCGGTGATATCCCAGGCCCAGCCTACTGTCTTGTTCAAACCCCATGAACCGATGCCATACCAAAAGGTGTAGCTAACGGCATAAAGCCAAAGCATTGCACCTGCAGATGCTACTGTAAAGCCTATCCACCAAGCTTTATTGGGCATATTTTCTACTGGCACTAAAATATCGTCTGTTATTTTAGCGTAAGTGATATTATCACCTGTAATTAAAGGTTCTCTTATTATAGATTCGTGTGATGACATACTCTTATGTTTCTCGTTATTTATAATTAAGCCAAGGTTTCATTAACATTTCTTACTTTAACCTGATAACCAATTCCTGGTTGTACGTTAAGTTCTTCCAACACGTAATAAGTGCGTTCGCTTTTCAGCAATTTAGCTACTTCAGAGTCAGGATCATTTACGTTACCAAATATGATCGCATTGGTAGGACAAGTTTGTTGACAAGCCGTTTTAATTTCCCCGTCTTTCAAGTTTCGCTGATCAAGTTTCGCTTTCAGTTTGCCGCCCTGAATACGTTGGATACACATGGTACATTTCTCCATTACACCTCTAAAACGGGTAGTAACATCCGGGTTTAGTACCAATTGCGTATGCTCATTATTCAAGTAGTTATCAAAACGGGAATCGTTCCAATAATTGAACCAGTTGAATCTTCTGACTTTGTATGGACAGTTATTAGCACAATAACGTGTTCCAACACAACGGTTATAAGCCATGTGGTTTAACCCTTCTGAAGAATGGACCGTTGCCAATACCGGACATACTGTTTCACATGGCGCATGGTCACAATGCTGGCAAAGCATGGGCTGGTACACCACAGAAACATTGTCCATGTTATCTAACTTATTAATTTCTTTTTCTTCCGTTACCGATTCATTGCCTTCTTTAAAACTGTAGTAACGATCAATTCTGATCCAATGCATTTCCCGTCTGCGCCGAACTTCGTCCCGGCCAACAACCGGCACATTGTTTTCAACATTACATGCAGCCACGCAAGCACCGCAACCGGTACAAGAATTTAAGTCAATGGCCATCACCCAATTGTATTCCGGGCGGTTATATTCAGGCCAAAGCGTGTAAGTTTTGTGTTCTGATTCGTGGCGCCCGTTTGCAGAAGAAGGGTCTTTTAAATATTTATTAAAAGAAGTTTCGCGGATTATATTCCGGCCTTCCACAGAATGATGGGTTTGGGTTTGTGCTAAATTATAAACATCACCTGTTGCAGAAATAGTAGCTTGGGCGGAGCCTTGAAAAGTGCCGTTTTTAAAGGTCAGGAATGGAAAAGCATTTTTACCAACCCCTGTTCCAACTTTTCCGCTTGAAGTGCGGCCGTAGCCCAAAGCAACAGAAATAGTTTGTTGTGCTTGTCCCGGCTGTATCAAAACCGGTAGCTCAACTGTGTGATTGCCTGAAGTTACCTTTAAAACATTACCTTCTTTTATGCCTAATTTTTCGGCATAGGTTGGAGAGATGGCGGCATAATTGTCCCAGGTTACTTTAGAAACAGAATCCGGTAATTCCTGCAACCAAGGGTTATTAGCTCTTTTGCCTTCGCCCATGTTAATAGTTGGGTAAACCTGAAGTTCAATTGTATTGCCATTTGCGGCCAACTGGTTGCTATGGTTGATGATGCTCTGCGCAATACCACTTAAATCTTTATTAAAAGTATAAGTAGTTGCAGGCACGTCTGCTGTTTTTATCAACCCTTTTTGCAGCAGTGTTTCCCAGCCGCCCTGACCCGATAAACCAACTTTAGGCAACAAATTAGTTTCCCAGTTATTCCTTACAAAAGCATAATAATCTTTAACAGGGTTATTGGCCCAAATCAAAAAGCTTTGCTCTGCCTGACGGGAATTATAAACCGGGTTAATGGCAGGCTGAACAATGGTATAATAACCCGCAAAAGCATTGCTATCGCCCCAAGCTTCCAAATAATTATGATTTGTCGCTATAACCTGACATAAAGAAGAAGTTTCGTCGCTACGGTCAGAAAAAGAAACCTTTAACCTTACTTTAGCCAAAGCCTGGGTAAAATCTTTTGCATTGAAATAATCATAAGCTGGGTTTGAATCTAAAAAGAATACCGCGTCGATTTCGCCGCGTTTCATTTCATTAACAAATTCTACAAACTCTGCGTCGTTGCCTGCATATTTAAAATATGGGTTATCCAGGTCAATGGTTGTACCGTAACTGCCAAGCAAAGAGTTGATGGCATTAGTTAAAACCTGCATGGCCACATCGTTTGAACCACAAACTACCAATGCCCTGCCTTTTGCTGCAGTAAGCTCTTTTGCTGCTAGGGCTATTGAGTTTGCTGCTGCCTTGTTGCTTAATGGTTTAGACCCTGGAAGTGCAGTACCAGATATTGCATTGTACAAGTTAACTAAAGCCAAACCTTCTTCTGAAGGTTTAATAGGAACCCTGGTATCAGCGTTAGTACCTGTCAAACTCATACCAGCTTCAAACTGGATATGACGGGACATTTTTTTATTTTCTAAAGAAGCATTGTTCCTATTCGTAACCCATTGGCGCATAAATTCAACAGGAGATATCCAGGTGCCTAAAAAATCTGCGCCAAAACTTACAATCACATCGGCTTTTTCAAAATGGTAATGCGGCAGAACAGCTTTACCAAAACTGTTTTGATTAGCCTGGATAATGCCGGTATAAGAAATCGGATCGTAATTGATCAGTTTTGTTGTAGGATATTTGGCGGTAAAAGCAGCAATAACCGCTTGTGTAGAAGGGCTGTGAACGGTAGAAGAAACAATTCTGATTTTTTTTCCGCCAGCAGCTATCGCAGCTAATTCTTTTGTTACGAAACCATCAATCATGTCCCAGGAAGACTCGTCTTTATTTAATAATGGGTTTTGTAAACGCGATATGTCATATAGGTCAAGTACAGAAGTCTGTCCAGGTGCGTCAATTGCACCGCGGCCAATTAAATCATCCGGGTTGCCTTCAATTTTAATAGGGCGTCCTTCCCTGGTTTTTACCAGAATAGACTGTCCATTGTAACTGGAGGTGTAGTAATTTGCAACACCCGGCGTAACTTCCTCCGGTTTAATTAAATATGGGATTGATTTGTGTACCGGAACTTTTTGGCAGGCAGCTAATGTTACCGCGCCAACACCAAACCCCAGTGCTTTTAAGAAATCACGTCGCGGGGTTTTGGCCATAAGCCCTGCTCCGCTTAAAATTTCTTCTATTGGAAGTGGCTCAGCAAACTCGCTTTTGTTCATCTCGACAAACTCAGGCGAATTATTTAATTCCTCTAAACCTTTCCAGTACTTTTTATTGCTTTCCATTTAAGCTTTGTAAACTGTAATTGTAAATGCTATTTGTTAAAAATTAATAATGACATTTGCCACATTCAATACCTCCGATAGAGGCAATTGTAACTTTTTCACCTCGCTTGATGCGGTCGTGCACATCAACCATTCTGTCATAATATGCGTTGCCTTTGTAGTTTACTTCGGTACGCCTGTGGCATTGAATACACCATTTCATGGTTAAAGGGGAATATTGGTAAACTTCCTGCATTTCCTGGATTTGGCCATGACAAGTTTGGCACCGGATACCGCCAACCTTTACGTGCTGTGAGTGATTGAAGTAAGCAAAATCAGGCAGGTTATGGATGCGTACCCATTGGATCGGCCTTGCTTTGGTACTATCGTATTTTTGTGTCTGTGGGTCATAACCCAAGGCATTATAAATCTTTTGTATCTCTGGGGATTCTGTTTTAACCACTTTATGGCAGTTCATACAAATGTTTAAAGAAGGAATACTTGCATTTTTAGATTTGTACGCGCCGGAGTGGCAATACTGGCAATCAATTTTCATGGCGCCTGCATGTAACTGGTGTGAATATTTGATCGGCTGTACCGGCTGATAGCCTTGATGTACGTTGGTGTTCCAAAGCGTAACCCAAGTCCAGCTACCTAAACCAACAACAGAACATAATACCAAAAAGAACACAAACTTTTTGTTTTTGGCCAATATCCTAACCGTGGCTAAACGGTCTACCGCTGGTTTGGCTGTTTCTTCTTCTACATCTTCTGGCAAAAGGCCTTGTTTTTGCATCAACAGTCTTTCCAGCGTCCCAATTACACGGTTCAATACCAGGATTACCAAAAAGGCAACAACGATAACACCGATCAAACCGAACAGCATTGAACTGCTTGGGCCGGAATCTGCACCGGAAGGGCCGTTAGCGCCAGAACCTACTGCCGGTGTAGCTTTTGCAGCCTGTATCTTTTTCCACTGGTCTTTTACATAGCCCAAAATGTCTTTTACATCCTGATCGCTCAAGTTTGTAAACACACTCATTTGCGACTGGTTGTACTCGTTGTAAATGTTTAACGCTTTCGGGTTTTTGGCCGCAATCAAAGCCTGGTTGTTCTGTATCCATTTGATCAGGTAAGCCTCGTCCGGCTCTGAAGTAATGGTTGGCCCCAATGCCGGGCCGGTCATCCGTACATCAATTTTATGGCACGAACCGCAATTGCTGCTTTTAAACAAAGCCTCGCCTTTTGCCGGGTCTTGTGCATAAGCAGCAGTTTGCACCAGAACAAAACCTGCAACGATGAACAGTAACCTTGAAATTTGTTTTAAAATCAATGAGACATTTCTCATAGGGTATATTATGCTTTTAATGTAATTGAAGAACCGAAAATATCAGAAGAGGACGTTTCCCTACTATTTTCGGTTCACAAAAGTATAACTTATAAAAATATCACTGACAGTATGATGACTGTTAATACCAATTTATACTCATTCTAAATAAGCGCAAAATCTGGCTTATTTGAACTTATTTTAAGGCTGTTTTGCCTCAAGTTGTTTGTACCGATACTTCTTTTATCGCACTAAAATTTGCATATCTAAATTATTGTTTTAAAATCCAGGCAAATATCAGTGGGACAACAATAGTTGCATCAGATTCTACAATAAATTTGGGTGTATGGATATCTAATTTTCCCCAAGTGATCTTTTCATTAGGCACAGCACCGGAATAAGAACCGTAAGATGTGGTTGAATCTGAAACCTGGCAGAAGTAGCTCCAGAAAGGGATTTCCGGCATTTCCATGTCCTGGTACAACATCGGCACAACACAGATCGGGAAATCGCCGGCAATACCGCCGCCAATTTGAAAAAAGCCCAACCCTTT
>NZ_CALMAT010000168.1 GCF_937859865.1 uncultured Mucilaginibacter sp. | reverse complement strand
TGGCTTTGGTTCAAAAATCAGCAACAACAAACGTAAAAGCGGGAGAAAACGGGGGCCATACTTTATCGCATGTTCAAATTGTGCGCAACTTGCAAACTTTGGACTTAGATGGAAAAAACAACGGCAGCGCAACTATTGCCATTCCTTCAACCTTAAACAATCAAAGTTTGGAAGTGGTTGCTTTTTTGCAAAACAACGGCAACGGACAAATTTTGGCGGCTGCTAAATCAAGTTTAAATAATTCGGCTGCCATGGGTTCAGCAAAAAACGTAAATGCTTCCAAGTAATAAACCCTTAATATTTTAACGATACTGTTTTTAGCACACTAATTTTGTTGTGCTAAAAGAAGCATCAGGAAAAATTTTAATCAACGTAAAAAATTTAAAGCCGCTAAAATTGAATTGCAACTTATGAAAGTTATCAAAGAAAAACATTCGCTGTTGATGCGGTGGACGCATTGGGTCAACTTCCCGATCCTAACGATTATGATTTGGAGCGGCATGCTGATTTATTGGGCAAGCGATACGTATTCCATCACTTTGTTTGGCCACACTTTCGTGCACTTTTTCCCCGAATGGTTTTACAAATTTTTTAATATCCCGGCCAGGCTGGCAGAAGGCATGGCTTTCCATTTTTTGTTTATGTGGTTTTTTATGCTGAACGGGGTTTTATATGTGCTTTACACACTGATTTCGGGTTCATGGCGGGAGTTGGTTCCGCAAAAAAACTCATTTAAAGAAGCTTGGCTTGTGCTGTTGCACGATCTGCATATCCGTAAAACGGCACCGCCACAAAACAAATACAACGCCGCACAGCGCATTGCTTACACGGCAATTATTGTAATGGGCTTGGGTTCGGTTATCACCGGTTTGGCCATTTATAAACCGGTGCAGTTTTACTGGTTAGCCTGGCTTTGCGGCGGTTATCATTTTGCCCACATCTTGCATTTTGCTTTAACTATTGGCTATGTTTTGTTTTTCATCATCCATATTGTGCAAGTTGTTTTGGCGGGATGGAACAATTTCAGGTCGGTAGTTTCGGGTTTTGAAGTCGTGGAAGAACCTGCTTCAACAATAAAAGATAATTTAAATCCGTCCGTTAAATTTAATAACCATCCTTTTTGAAACAATCTAATTATGGAAAACCAAACCAATCAAAACGAAGAAACTAAAAAGGAACTGACGGTTGAGCAAAAGATCAAACGGCGCAATTTTATCTCGTTTTCCACCTTTTTTGTTTTGGGCGGCGCAACCTATGGCGGCTGGAAATGGCTGTACCATGCACCCGAAGAAACGGCCGGCATCACCGCCGGGGCACGAAAACCTTTGCGCCGAGCCTTAAACAAAACTGAACTTTTCTTTCGGAAATTTTACAGTAACAACCACGAACTGAAAACTTACCCAAAATCTATGGCGGCAAAAAACGTACGCGTAAACAGCGATATCGGGATTGACGATGAAGGTTTTAAACCGGAAAACTGGCAATTAGCCGTCGTAAAAAGCAAGAACGATGTTTTAAAAGTTACGATGGCCGAAATCAAAGCTTTGCCCAAAACTGAGCTTGTTTACGATTTTAAATGTGTGGAAGGTTGGGACCAGATCCAGCATTGGGGCGGTGTTAAATTTGCCGATTTTATTGAACATTTTAAATTGGATGAGCAAGCCAAAATGCCCTACATTGGTATGGAAACGCCAAACGGCGAATATTATGTGGGCCTGGAAAGCGAAAGTGCCCTGCACCCGCAAACTTTATTGGCTTATGAAATGAACGGCCAGCCGATCGAGTTGGAACATGGCGCGCCGCTCCGTTTGATCATCCCGGTTAAATATGGCATCAAAAACCTGAAAAGGATCGGCAAAATTAGTTTTAGCAACCAACGGCCCCGCGATTATTGGGCCGAGCAGGGCTATGATTATTATTCGGGTTTGTAAAGGCTTGTTTACATTTATAAAAAACCTTCGATATTCTCAGGATTAGTGCCGATGCTTCTTTTACCCTATAAAAATTGGTGTCTGTATCAATTTACATAAACCAAATGTTTACCAATTTTTAGGTGATAAAAGAAGCATGGGATTTTATTGAAGAAATTTTAAATGAGCCTTGACTAAAATAATTAACAGAAATAAGATTTTTCATTTCCGAAGAAAATATTGCCACAACTTTAAAATTTAAAATACAATTATTCTACATCTTTACCGCAACCGATCCGCCGACCGTACCAACTTCTCATCCCGATTAATACCCCGAATGGCAAAAAAGATCAGCACAATCGCCAACGAAGGCAGGATAATGCCCAAGCCGTAATTCTCGGTCCGTAAGGTAATATCGCCTGCAATCGTTTTAACCGTTTCAGCCGAAAAAAAGCTGTAGCCAATTAACAAAACAATCATGATATAGCAATAACTGCTTTGTTTTTTGCGGTTTTTATACAAAAAAATGCCTGCTAAAGGAAGCAAGGCCGCGGCAACCGTAGCCAGCGTGAGTAAAATAAAGGAAGAAGTTTTGGTGCGCACGCCATTAACTACTTCATAAATCCCGGCGGCGGTAATGCTGTCGGCATGTCCGTTTATAATCAGGTTGTTCACCATCGGGAAAAGGAACAGGGAAAACAGCACCAAACTGGCCGCCAGTAAATAAACGCTTTGTATTCGTTGTATCATTTTTATTGTGCTAAAAGAAGCATCAAAGATAAGATACTTTGTAAAATAATTTTCGGCCGATGTTGCTTTTCAGCTTTTGTTACCTTTGTGGCAGTGGACGAAAAACAACGGTACTTTGCAGAATTGGCTTTTGATGGCACGCGTTACCACGGCTGGCAAATCCAGCAAAATGCGCTGAGTGTGCAGGAAGTTTTTAACAAAGCTTTGCAGGTTTTGCTTCGGCAACCCATAGAAACGGTTGGCTGCGGGCGGACAGATACCGGCGTGCATGCCAAGCAATTGTTTGTGCATTTTGATGTAGCGGTCAGCGGTCAGCAATCAGTAATCAGCGAGCAGCGATCTGCGGTCAGCTATCAGCCATCAGTAGTCAGCGATTTGCAGTTGGAAACCAGACAGGAACTGATAGCTGAAAGCCGATTGCTGACCTCCTCCTTAAACGCCATCCTTCCCAAAGATATCGCTGTAAAAAACATCATTCCCGTTCCGGCGAATGCACATGCGCGTTTTGATGCAACACTGCGGGCTTACGAATACCACATTCATTTCGGTAAAGATCCTTTTAAACAAAATTACAGTTGGCAGTTGCGCGATTTTCCGGATTTGGGTCTGATGAACCAGGCCGCAAACATCATCAAAGAATACCGCGATTTTAGTTGTTTCAGCAAAAGCAACACGCAGGTAAAAACCAATTTTTGTATGATAAAAGAAGCATGCTGGATGGAGAAAGAAGACGGGTTGGTTTTCCATATTTCCGCCGATCGTTTTCTGCGAAATATGGTTCGCGCCATTGTTGGAACGTTGATTGCGGTAGGAAAAAAGGAAATAAAACCCGAAGCTGTAAGATCAATCATCGAAAGTAAAAACCGGAGCAAGGCCGGCGTTTCTGTTCCGGCCTGCGGTTTGTATTTAACCAAAGTCGTTTATCCGTATATTGCTTCAACCTAAAAATTATACAATTCAAAACAATTAGCTAACAGGGACTTACAACTTACAACTTACAATGGCAGGCGTAACCGGAAAAGCACTCGATATCAAACTACTGGGCAGGGTAATGCAATACGTAAAACCTTACCGCACGCAGTTTATTTGGGCTGCTTTTTTAACAGTTTTAATGGCCGGTTTATCGCCAATTCGTCCGTTTTTAATTCAGATTACGGTAGATAAATACATCCTCAATTCGGATTTTAACGGACTGGTAAAAATGTCGGTTTTGATGTTGCTGCTTTTGGTGGTACAATCTGCCGTGCAATATTTTCAAACGTATTTAACCAATGCGCTTGGCCAATCTGTAATCCTCGATCTCCGCACCAATGTTTTCAACCACATCACCAAACTCCGCCTAAAATATTTCGATCATACGCCGATTGGTGTTTTGATTACCCGCGCCGTTTCTGACCTGGAAACCATTGCCGATATTTTTTCGGAAGGTTTGATTTCGATCATCGGCGATATGCTGCAACTCATCGCGCTCATCGGCATCATGTTGTACACCGATTGGCGTTTAACGCTGGTTACGCTGATCCCGATGCCGCTGCTGATTATCGCTACGTATTGGTTTAAAGAAGCGATAAAAACTTCGTTTCAGGAAGTGCGCACGCAAGTTTCGCACTTAAATACTTTTTTGCAGGAACATATTTCGGGCATGAGCGTGATCCATTATTTTGCCCGCGAAGAACAGGAAATGCGCAAGTTTGTGACCGTGAACGAGAAATACCGCGACGCCAACATCCGTTCTAACTGGTATTATTCCATCTTTTTTCCGGTAGTCGAAATCATTTCGGCGATGTCGCTCGGTTTGCTGGTTTGGTACGGTTCTACGCGTATTCTGGCCGACCCGCTGCATATTTCTCCGGGAACCATTACTGCTTTTATCTTGTATATTAATATGGTTTTCAGGCCAATACGCGAACTGGCGGACAAATTTAACACACTGCAAATGGGCATGGTTGGTGCCGATCGGATTTTCAAGGTTTTGGATACCGATGAAACGACCGTGAACAACGGAACGCTTGCCCCAGCAACTATTCAAGGTGAAATTGATTTCGACCACATCTGGTTTGCTTACAATGATGAAAATTATGTGCTAAAAGATGTATCGTTCCACGTTAATCCCGGCGAAACTTTGGCTTTGGTTGGCGCAACCGGTGCCGGGAAATCATCTACCATCAATATTTTAAACCGCTTTTATGAAATCAGCAAAGGAACGGTCAAGGTTGATGGCGTAAACATTCAGGATTACGAATTAGGGTTTTTGCGTTCGCAGATTGCAACCGTGATCCAGGATGTGTTTTTGTTTTCGGATACAATTGCCAACAACATCAGTCTGAACAATCCGAATATTAGTCGCGAGAAAATAATTGCTGCCGCAAAAGAAGTAGGCGCACACGATTTTATCGAACGTTTGCCCGGCGGTTACGATTACGAAGTGATGGAACGCGGCTCTACACTTTCGGCCGGACAAGCGCAATTGATCTCGTTTATTCGTGCTTTGGTTTATGATCCGAAGATTTTGGTTTTGGACGAAGCCACTGCTTCCATTGATACAGAAACGGAAGAACTGATCCAGGAAGCCATTTTTAAACTGATGAAAGGCCGTACATCGGTGGTGATTGCGCACCGTTTGTCCACCATCCAAAACGCTAATAAAATTATTGTGTTGGACCATGGCGAAATCAAAGAAATGGGCACGCACCAGGAACTGCTCAAACTAAACGGCTTTTATAAACGCTTGTACGATTTGCAGTTTAATTCCAGCGGGATTGCCAAGGTTGCGGAAGAATAAGTTATCTTTATATTCATATTTACTACTTGGATTATGATTATTGAAAGAACAAAAGATGAAGTGATAATTAGATTATCTCCTACAATTAATGAAGAAAACCTACAAGAGTTGGCCAATTACGGGAGATATTTAGAATTGACCAGTAAATTTAAAGTAAGCCAGCAACAGGTTGATGATTTGGTTAAAGAAGTTAAAAAAGGCAGACGGGCAAAAACTGAATCAAAGTTAGATTTGTGAATAATACCATACTGTTTTTATCCACATAAATTCTACTTCAATCCAAACCAGAACAATCAAATTCTGGTTCTTCCCTCATGCAAACCAAAACATTCAACCAAACCGACACCGACCGCATCATCGAAATGGCTTGGGAAGACCGCACGCCTTTTGAAGCCATCAATTTCCAATTCAACTTAAAAGAGCAGGAAACCATCGAACTGATGCGCCGCGAACTGAAACCGCAAAGTTTTAAACGCTGGCGCAAACGCGTGCAAGGCCGAAGCACCAAACATCTGATGCTGCGGAGCGAAACGATGGACCGGTTTAAATGCGACCGGCAACGACAAATTTCTGCCAATAAAATCAGTAAAAGGTAATAGCTTAGCAAAAGCAGTTGGAATACTGTTTTTACGGCATGAAAAACCTTTTCGCTAACCTTACTTTCCAGGTTGTTACGGCCATTATTTTTGGTGCACTAATCGGCTTCCTTTTTCCCGGTTTTGCGCCCACGGCAAAATTAATCAGCGGTGCGTTTATCAACCTGATTAATATGTTGATTGCACCGATCATCTTTTTAACCATCGTTTTGGGCATCGCCAATATGGGCGACATGAAAAAAGTTGGCCGTGTTGGCGGCAAAGCGTTGTTGTATTTTGAATTCGTTACCACGTTTGCCCTACTGATTGGTGTTTTGGTGGCACATTTGATCGAACCCGGAAATGGCTTTCAATCGAAAATACCAACCGATGCAAGCAAAATTGCGGTTTACCAAAAAGCTGCTGCGGAAATGAAATGGGGCGAATTTATCACGCATATTGTTCCGCATAATATTATCGAAGCTTTTGCCCAGGGCGATATTTTGCAGATACTGTTTTTTGCCATTCTTTTTGGGTACGGTTTGAATAAGATGGCGGGCGAAGGCAGTTCGGTTTTACGCGGGTTAGACAAACTTTCCAAAGTGTTCTTCAACATCATGAAAGTGGTGATGAAACTTGCTCCGCTCGGCGCTTTTGGCGGAATGGCTTTTACCCTTGGCACTTACGGCGTTAGCGCGTTGCTGCCGATGGCCAAGCTGATGGCTTGTGTTTATGTAACCATGATCTTGTTTATTTTTGTGGTTTTGAACGTGATTTGCCGGATTTACAAATTCAGTTTATGGCAATATTTAAAATTTATCCGGCAAGAAATTTTGATTGTTCTCGGCACTTCGTCTTCAGAATCCGTTCTGCCAAGTATGATGCAAAAAATGGAACAATTTGGTTGCGCCAAGCCAGTTGTTGGTTTGGTGATCCCGACGGGTTATTCTTTTAATCTGGACGGAACGACAATTTATTTATCCATGAGCGTGATCTTTTTAGCGCAGGTTTTTCATATTGATCTTTCCCTCGCGCAGCAGTTAACGATTATTGGTATTTTGATGGTTACTTCAAAAGGTGCGGCCGGCGTTACCGGAAGCGGTTTTATTGTGCTGAGTTCTACTTTGGCTGCAATAAAAGTTATTCCGGTCGAAGGGATTGCGATTTTGCTTGGCGTGGATCGGTTTATGTCGGAAGCGCGGGCGATAACCAACATGATTGGCAACGGAATTGCGACCATAGTCATCGCCAAAAGCGAAAAGGAATTTGACGAAGCGAAGTATTTAAAAGCAATTGAATGATGCTTCTTTTACCGGTATTTTTTCAGGCTGTCATTTCCTTTAGATTAGCAGATGAATAAAAGGCATAGTTATTATTGTTGTTT
>NZ_CALMAT010000167.1 GCF_937859865.1 uncultured Mucilaginibacter sp. | reverse complement strand
TATGGTACATTTATCTTCCATAAAAACTATGTTAAACCGTTTTTAAACAGCTTCTAAGGATTTTTTTAAAAAAGATGATTAGATTTATCTCTTTAGTCAGCTAAATCCAAGCGTTAATAATATGAGTAGTGAAGTAAAAATTGACGGGTTGCTGCTCGGCGTAAAGCACTTAATTGAACAAAGCCGCTGGCAGATCGCTGTTTCAGTTAATACGACGCTTACTTTACTATATTGGGAAATCGGCCAGACTATTCAAACCGAAGTGTTGCAAAACGAGCGTGCAGGTTATGGAAAACAAATTATTGCGCAACTGGCCCAGCAATTAACCCTTGCTTACGGGAGCGGCTGGAGTGAAAAGCAATTGAGACACTGTATCCGCTTTGCAGAAACTTTTACCGATAAACAGATTGTCTCGACACTGTCGAGACAATTCAGCTGGTCCCATTTCCAGTCCTTTATTTATATTGAGCAAGATCTGAAAAGAGAATTCTACATTCAGCTATGCAAACTGGAAAAATGGAGCGTTCGTACTTTAAGAGGTCGGATCAGCTCAATGCTCTATGAGCGTACTGCAATCAGCAGCAAACCGGATGAAACGATTAAGAACGATTTGGAACTGCTACGTGACGAGCAGCAGCTTAGTCCGGACCTGGTTTTCCGGGATCCGTACTTCCTTGATTTTCTAGGACTGAAAGACAGTTATTCCGAAAAAGATTTAGAAACCGCCATACTTGCCGAACTACAACGCTTCATCATCGAAATGGGAAGCGACTTTGCTTTTCTTGCTAGGCAGAAACGAATCGTTATCGATAACCGGGATTACAAGATCGATCTGCTCTTTTATCACCGCAGGTTAAAGTCTCTGGTAGCAATTGATCTGAAAATCGGTGAATTTGAAGCAGGGTTCAAAGGACAAATGGAGCTTTACCTGCGCTATTTGGAAAAGCACGAAATGGTCGAAGGCGAGAATACGCCTATTGGGCTAATCCTTTGTACCGGGAAAAACGAAGAGCATATCGAGCTGATGCAACTGGACAAAAGCAATATTCGCGTTGCAGATTATTTGACAGATTTGCCTAGCCAAAAAGTATTTCAGGAGAAACTTCACCAGGCAATCTTGATTGCTCAGCAAAATTTGAACGATAAAGAGAAAAACAAATTAGAAGATTGAATCAGCGATATTAGAACCGAACTTTAATTTGAATACTACCTTTATAAAAATTCAAATCCATTGTTACTTGCAATAGTAATGAGCGGCTGAACCTGTTCCAGAAATTTTATTCTTGTTAAACCAGCCGCCCTGTCGAGTGATGGAAACAAAGTCAGATAGTCTTCCAGATATCTGTTTTTTGGAAACTTGTCCAACATGATTTTTACTGCAGACTGCTGTAAAGTAAAGAAAGGATCAAAGTGCCGGTCCAGCAAAGGTAGCCTGTCACTTTTTGTACTATTGAAAGCGTAGTCTGCTGGAATAAGGTTCCAGATCAGGTCATGGGCAACAAAAGCATGAGGAATGAAGTGTTCTACTGCATAGTTTCCAATTTCAAGTCGCTTATTAGTATAGATGCAATCTACACTACCTAATTCCCGGATAACAATATCCCAGAAGTCTTTTCGCTGCCCCACCAAATTCTTTCGAATTGCTGGCTTGATTAGTTTATTTGGCAGGTCCGGAACATTTGGATTTTTGGTTTGCAGGTACACGACCAGGTTCCAGTAGCAAAAGTGCTTCAGCACGAGAACATTCTTCTGAAAGTAGTCCATCCAGGCAGGATTCATTTCAATATGTTCTTTAAATAACGCATAAGGGCAGTTATTGGTAAACGACCCGGAAAGCTGATAAGCCTGGTTCATATCGTCCGCCCTGAACCAGGGACTTAAAAAGCGGTGAAGAACCTCCGCGTTGAAATACTGCAATTCTTTAAGTGTATTCTTGTTAGTAGTATTTGCTAAAGCATTATAAACAGCGCTTTGACTGATATCAATTGTTAATCCTTCCAGCTGCCTGATCTGCTGTACGGAGTGCTGCAGTTTATCCTGCTTGCCAAAGGAAACATGAAAGTAATTTACCGTAAACCAGGCATGCGAGACCATCTCCGCAAAAAGATACTGCTTTCGAATACTTGCTTCACCAAGCTCTACTCTTTTCAGTATGGCCAATAGCCAATAGAACTTATAGCTCGCCGAGGTTTTATTAAAGCAGGCTGCTAAAAGATGAATCGGAAGATCTAGCTGGTAGGGTAGGTTCACAAGTCCGAACTTAGTAATTTTCTTAATTTGAATTGTAAACTAAAATTGAATGCCTGTAAGTTGTGATACTAAACTTTTTTATTGCGATTCACCCTTTGATATTTTTTCCCTACGCTTAATTATCTACTGATGCCATTTCTTCTAAAATACTTATTATTACAGGCATTAGTACAACATTAATGGAAAGCATATTAATAAGTGACAGAGATTCAGAATATTTTAATGATGATTTGCCAGTTAACTTTTTGGATGATATAAAAGATATTAATCTTTTTATTGGTGCCAATAATACGCGTAAAAGCAGATTCTTGAGACGAATCTTACAGCTGGAGAAAAAGATTATTATTAATACAGGAGCTTCTCTAAATGCTGCTTTTACAAATAGCTCTAAGTTAATTGCTGAACTGAAAAAATTTACTAGCAATGACATAATCATAAGCTTTCAGAACTCTCTAAATTATGGGTACTGTTTCCAAATGTATGATGACTATTAAAGCAGATAATAATCTTTCAAAATGTAAAACTAATTTAGCTGTAAAAGTGAAAATATCAGTTCTGATTTTATCTGCTTTTTTAACCAATTTTATGCCATCATACATTTAGAAACACAACCAAATTATGTTCCTGAGAAAGGTAGAAGATTTTATAACTTACAGAAATATTATTTGAATAACAATGCTCCAAGGCCGCATATTACCTATACATCTATTGCAGAACATATAAAAAACATAAATGAAACGCTGGTAGACATCGTCGATTCAGAAGTTGTAAAATTTGTTGGCGAGGCAGAAGCAATTTACGATGTTTTGGATTTTCTTATTTATATAATTGAAAAGGAAAAAGCTGGTCACCAGTATGAAATGGTTTATACGGAACCTAATGCAAATGTTGTCAGATTTGGCATTTCAGATCAAGCATATAAGGGGCAACTGCCAGAAGCGCAGGAAAAGTTAGCCCTAATAATTCAAGTTAGAGAGTATTTTGAGGTATTGAAGGGCATACAACCAAAGGTTTTGAAAAAGGAGTGCGTTTATATACCAGTACTTCGTTCCTCTAGAAATTTGATTAACTCTGCCGGCAACATTGAAGGGTCTCAAATCTTTGAATCAACCATACGTCAACAGTATTTCGAAAAAGAAAAATTACAGAACGTAATAATTCACACAGGTCAAGCCAGTTATAATAAAATAGCTAGCGCTAAAAGTGGCAAGACAGAACAAAGAAAGGATTTCGCTGAATTTGAAAAATTCATCGGAATGAACTTTTTTCAATCTGCTAATGTTGAAATTACTCCCTATAGTGGTGGAAGCCATCCAGAAATTACAATTAGTCTGCCCCAAGAAATGCAGGACGTTCCAATTCATGATCTTGGTGACGGCGTTCAAAGCATTATCAATTTATTCTTTCCAATCTTTACAGCACAAGAAGGTGCGTGGGTATTTATTGATGAGCCGGAACTCAACCTACATCCAGGATTTCAAAACCTATTTGTAAGAACGTTATTGGAAAATGAATTTTTAGCAAAAAAGAAGCTAAAATATTTTCTAAATTCTCATTCAAACCATATACTATCTGAATTGCTTTTAGGTGGAACACAAAAATCTGAAATCTTTGTTTTTCATAAGCGTAATGAAACGTCTTCAAATATCAAAGCTTTCCGAGGATTTGAAACTTCTACGCTAGAATTATTAGGGGTGCTAAACACTTCGAACCTAATCAGTAATTGCTCGGTGTGGGTTGAAGGCATCACTGATAGAATTTATCTCAGGGCATTTCTAACAGCTTTTCTTAAAAATAGATCAGGCTTTCACCCTATTGAAGGTTTGAATTATGCATTTATCGAATACGGAGGGAAAAACCTTATTCATTATATGTTTGAAGAAAATCGAGAAGTGACACTGCCAGGTGATAGCATAAAAGCATTTTTTATCAATTCTAAAATATTCTTGCTAGCTGATACTGATGCAAATAAAGAAGAACAGCATAAAAAATTTAATAAACTTAGCAGTAAAAACTTCATTTATCATCAAACTAATGTTCCAGAGATTGAGAATCTTTTACCTAAAAATGTACTCCTGCAATTCTTAATTAAAGAATTAAAAATATCGAATGAACAAGCTGCTGAGATTCTTTTAGAGCCATACGACGATTTGAAGTTAGGTAACTACTTCAAGAAGGGATTCAACGCTTTTAAGATTGAAAAGGTAATAACCTCAAATACAGGTGGTACCTTGTCATCATATTATAAAAGCAAGTTAGCTGAATTCGTTTTACAAAGTGTCCAAAATGGTACTATAACCTGGCAAATGTTAGAAGTTTAGGAAAATTTGAAAACTATAGTAACATCACTATATGACTTTATTACAAAAAGCAATCGGTAAACATTAAAGCAAAGTAATCATAATTTTTGGCAGGATGGGTAGTGTAAACCAAACTGTGTCAGTGATATTGTTTAGTTGTTGTTGAGGTACA
>NZ_CALMAT010000166.1 GCF_937859865.1 uncultured Mucilaginibacter sp. | reverse complement strand
TCTAAAGTTAAGTCTTTCCCTTAACCTATTGTCCATTTAAAGATAGCAACTCCAACAACAGGATGCTCTAAAATTAACCTGAAATTCGCTATATTTGAACTTCAACCAAAAAGTATGGATACGATTGAAAAACTAAACGCGATTGGCAGCACAGCGGTACGGCAGTTGAGGAAGAAGAAATTGGAAAACGGCAAACCCTTCTTGTTCTGGTCAAACGAATTGCCAAAAAACCAAAGTTACCTCGAATATCCCGACCGTTCAATTAAGATTGTAACTGTAAGTTCTGATTTTAAATCTTTTCATCTCGTTTCTGAGCTTACTGAAAATCAGATTAACATTATTAGAGGCAAGCTCAACTTACAGTAAATGCCGAACCTGTATATCATTACTGGTTCCAATGGTGCAGGAAAATCTACAGTAGGGCCGGAGTATCTCCCAAAAGTGATTCATAGCAGTTATCCGGTTTTTGATGGAGACCTGCTTTACACTAAAAAACTTAACGAACTATTTCCAAATATAACCCGTTCTGCTAAGTATGCACGCCGGGACGCGCTTGATTATGTAATTGAGTTATTTGAGCAACAAACTGAAGCTGCACTGGCTAAAGGAGAAGATTATGCCTATGAAGGCCACTTTACCAATAATGAAACTTGGGAAAAGCCAAAGCAATTTAAGAGCTCCGGTTATCATATTCATTTAATTTTCTTTGGGCTGAATAACCCGGAACTATCTCAATTCAGGGTTACGGAACGGGTAACAGAAGGCGGCCATTACGTCGATCCGCAAACGCTCCGCGATAACTTTTACGGGAATTTGCAGAAATTGAATATACATCACGGCTTGATTGATGACCTAACCATTGTAGACACATCAGCAATTAACCATAAAGTTTTATTTAAGACTATTGATCATCAGGTAGCATATCATACATCAATTGAGGAGCTTCCAGACTGGTTCATCGATTATCTCCCTAATGTTGTACAATTGTTTAGTTAGCTCTAATAATAGTAATTCAAACACTCAACTGTCAACTAATTTCAGGACGTTACAGTAGCAATCATACAGCGTACCAACTATACAGCACCTTCCGCCCAAAATCCGGCTAAGTGAACCAAAAGACCTTCTTCATTCAGTCGCGCGTAGGAGTGGGCTGTAAAAAGCGTGCAGCCTTGCTGGTCATATTGCGTCCATTCTGCAAGTAACTGCCCGTGCTGCTGCCTAAACCAGTTCACGCGAAAGTAACCGCCCGGAAACCGTTTTTGAAAGCTGTTTGCATGGGTCAGAAGTGTAGTTCGTCCCCTGCCATCTACACCAGGATTTGTAAACACTACATCCTCAGCCACACTACAGTTTAAAAGTTGTTCCTGCTCAGCAGGAGATTCTTTAGCGAACGCTTCTAAGTACTTCTCAAAAACGAGGCGAGATTTATTTTCAGTCATAAATTATTTATTGAATACAATGCTTATCTACTTTTCACCAAAATTAAACATGTGAAATGTACTAAAGGAACTGATTCGTTCATTATGTTTGCCTAATCGTACATAATATATGGATGCATTAAGTAAAATTTTAGAATTGATAAAGCTTAAAGGTGTCGTTTACCGAAAATTAGAAGTCGCGGCACCTTGGGGAATTGACTTGCCTAAAAGTCAGTTTTTACAATTTTGGAAACTGCTGGAAGGATCGTGTTGGCTTCAAGTAGAAGAAAATGCTATCATAAAACCATCTAAGGGAGACCTATTGTTGATACCAAATGGAAGTAATCATAGCATATCCAGTGAACCTGATAGTATTAAGATTCCTTTAGAAATGTATATAAAATTTAGAGATACGGCCCAACCTTACTTTTTGAGTGGAGGTTTAAAAACGGTAATGTTAGGTGGTCACTTTGAATTCGATGATCAATATCAGCATCCTTTCATAACTGGTTTACCTGACTTAATCCACTTAAAAGGAATTCACGAACAACAAGAGGATTGGCTCGACTTTACAACCAATCAAATACTTTCAGAGATTGAACAACCAAAACCCGGCAGTGATATATTAATAAGCCGTTTATCAGAAGCGCTTTTTATTCATACGATACGCGCTTATTTGAACCAGAGTAATGTGAAGCAGGGATTCTTACTTGCATTGACAGATAAAAGGATAAGCTTGGTCTTACAAATTTTACAGAATTTTCCTGAAAAAAAACTGGACACTGGAAGAACTCTCCCAATCCGCCGGAATGTCAAGAACCCTATTTTTTAATACATTCAAATCTTTGGTAGGGCAAACACCGCTTACCTATCTTCAAAATTGGCGTATGCAAAAAGCAAAAGAATTGCTTTTAACAAGTAAAACTAACATCAGTCTTATAGCGGATCAGGTCGGCTATCAATCAGCAGCAGCATTTAACCGGTTATTCAAGCATAAATTTAAAGAAACGCCTGCAAGTTTTAGAAGATCACAAAATAAATCAAACATACGTTAGTGGAAAAGGACAGCTATTGACAGATTTCTTGGTTTGTTTTGCTTTATTTTATAATATTTCGACAACCATTATCTAATTATAATGAGTTAAACAACGTTAACAATAACTCTTTAAACGTTTAATAAAAGTAATCTCAGATGCAATAAAATTTAGCATCATTTGCGCTCATGTAACTAATTTAAGTTATCATTTATAGATAGTTGCATCACCTCCGGCACTGATACTTGTGCTTTCGCTTTAATATTTTCCGCACGTTAAAAAATCAGTAATTGGCTCCTGATTTGTAAGCAATTAATTATATTTGTGATAAGATTTACAGAGATAAAAAACTTTGCGACATCTGTGACGGCTGATTATCTCATGGTAGTTAAATGACTATAAATCAAGGAAATAGGAGTTAAGTTCGAATCCCTCCCTCACCGCAAATCCATCACAATCTTATGGAAAGCCTCTAACAATTTGGGGGCTTTTTTATTTGATCAAAATTTTGGTTGAAAAGCTTTTGGAATTAAATGGCGTTAATTTAAACCTGATATTTCTATTTTTTTTAGACTGATACCGATGCTTCTTTTATGCCACTAAATTTTAGGTGGTAAAAGAAGCATCGGTATCATTTTCTTTTTTTAGAGGTTTGCCTTACAATTAATTCAAGTTCGATACCTTTAAAAAATTAATCCTGGTCCATGCGTTCCATCATTTGTTTAATCCTGCTCATCTTTTCCGTCCAGTTTGCATTTGCACAACAAAAAGAGCCAATTGAAGTAAGAAGGGTTCCGGCCATTGGTATCCAAATTCCGGAAGCGGACGAAAAAGAACTGGAAACCGGGCTGCAGGAATTTGCAAAAACCATTAGCCAGTTAAAATTAAAGCAGGATAAGTTCACGGCCAGTCTTTTGCCCGATGTTTTGATTTATTACAAAGCAATTGATTATGCCCTAAAATACCACGAGTTTTTTCATTCAGAAGAAGTTGCCTCCGCAAAAAAACTATTGCAAACAGGCCGGCAGCGTGCCGTAGATTTATTAGAAGGGAAAGCGCCCTGGACAACGCAAAAAGGGGAAGTTGTGCGCGGTTATATTTCTAAAATTGATGGCTCGGTCCAACCTTATGGATTGAGCATCCCGGAAAATGATGGCCTAAAAGAAGCAAAATACAACCTGTCGTTTTGGTTTCACGGCCGTGGCGAATACCTTTCCGAACTTAATTTTATAGCCAACGGAAAAGGGTTTTTCCCGGCTATGCCTGCCCTAAAAAACACCATCATGCTGTATCCATACGGCAGGTATTGCAACGGTTTTAAATTTGCCGGGGAAGTGGACGTGCAAGAAGCATTGGCGGCTGTAAAAAAGCAATATCCAATTAACGAAAACGGGATTTTTGACCGTGGCTTTTCGATGGGCGGCGCGGCAGTATGGCATTTTGCCGTTCATTATCCCGACTTTTGGCTTGCCGCAAACCCCGGTGCTGGTTTTGCAGAAACGACCGAGTTTTTGTTGTTAGACAATGAAACGCTCCGCCCAAACTGGTACGAAAAAAAGCTGTTGCATTTGTACGATTGTACCGATTATGCAAGCAACCTGTCCAACCTGCCAATCATTGCTTACAACGGGGATAAAGACCTGCAAAAACAGGCGGCCGACGTGATGGAAAAGGCCATGAAGCAGGAAGGGATTCCGCTTACGCGTATTGTTGGGCCAAATACCGGCCATGCTTATCATCCAGCTTCGGCCAAAATTGTAGATAGTTTGCTGGAAAGAGAAGCAGCAAAAGGAAAAAGGCCTGCACCAAAAGCATTTCATTTTACAACTTATACGCTGAAATACAACAAGATGTACTGGCTGAATTTGGATGCCTTAAAAGAACATTGGGAAAAAGCCCACGTTGACGGCACAATCTCCAGCCAAACCATCACCCTAAAAACCACCAATGTTTTGGCATTAAGTTTAGCACCGGAAGTTTTATCAACGGTAATCAACTTAAAAAAACCGGTTACGATTAATATTGATGGCACAAATGTTAAATTAAAGCAACCGTCAGTTTTAAGTTTTTATTTAGAAAATGGAAACTGGGTTCAAGGCACTGCGAAATCAACCTTAGTTAAAAAACACGAGTTGCAAGGGCCAATTGACGATGCTTTTATGTCGGCTTTTATTGTGGTGAAACCTACCGGCAAAAGCAAAAATGAACTGTTTGACAAATGGTCAAAAGCAGAACTGGATCGTTTCCTGATCCTGTGGAGAAGACAGTTCCGCGGGGATGCAATCGTGAAAAACGATGTTGATGTTACATCTGCCGACTTGTCTTCCAATTTGATTGTTTTTGGCGATGAAGAAAGCAACAAGTTCGTTTTAAAAATCAAAAATAAACTTCCGATAAAATGGGACTCAGAAAAGATCAAAGTTGGCGATACGGCTTATTCTTCTAAAGACCATGCTTTGGTTATGATCTGCCCAAACCCGTTAAACACACAAAAATATGTGGTTTTAAACAGTGGGTTTACTTTTCGCGAAGCATCCTTTTTAAACAATGCCAAACAAATACCGATGCTGCCTGATTGGGCGATTGTTGATCTGAACACGCCTCCCGGCCCAGTTTATCCCGGAAAAGTAAGCAAAGCCGGTTTTTTTGGCGAAGACTGGAAATGGAAAAGCAAACAATCAAGATAGCTGAAAAACAATTATAAAAAAAGAAGTACAATACAGCTAAGTTTTTATGGTAACAGTAAAATTACCGGTAAAAAGGAATCATTTTTTCAATTATTGGGTTTAGTTATAAAAATATTTTAAATTTTTGCAGCAAAACCTAATATTTCCAATATGAAGTATATTTTACTCTTTGCTACTGTTTTTATCCTAAGTTTTTCGGCGCGTGCCCAAAACGCTGCCGGTGGAAAAGGCAGGATCAGTGGCAAAATTACCGATGCAACGACCAAAGCACCGGTAGATTATGCAACCATTACCATTTTTAAACAAGGCACCACCACGGTTGTCAACGGCGCGACTTCTGATCCCAAAGGAAATTTTGTGGTTGATAATTTACCTTTTGGCGAATATCAGGTTACGGTTGATTTTATTGGCTATACACGTTATAGTTTGGAGCATGTGGTCATCGACAATACAAAAACCAGTGGTGTATTGAGTACTATTGCCATTGCTTCGGCCACCAAGCAATTAAAAGGCGTTGAAATTGTTGGCAGGGCAAGTACCATTGAGAATAGAATTGATAAAATGGTTTACAATGCCGGCAACGATTTAACAGCACAAGGCGGCGTGGCAACAGATGTTTTGAAAAAAGTACCGATGGTTACGGTAGATATTGATGGCAATGTAGAGCTGCAAGGCAATGCAAACGTGCGCTTTTTGATCAATGGAAAACCTTCGAGTATTTTTGGCGCCAGTTTGGCCGATGCCTTGCAATCCATCCCGGCAAGCCAGATTAAAAGTATCGAGGTGATTACCAGCCCCGGTGCAAAATACGACGCTTCCGGAACCGGCGGTATCATCAACATTATCCTGAAAGACAGCAAGGTGCAAGGTTTTAACGGAACGATAAATACTTCAATAGGCACACGTTTAGAAAATGGTTCGCTAAATCTCAATGCACGAAAAGGAAATATTGGTGTAAGTGCTTTTTTTAGCGGCAATGCGCAATTATATACCACAACAAACAACATCACCGATAAACAATCTTATAATAATACCAGGGACACGGTTATCCATCTGGCACAAAACGGCAACAACCGTTTTACCAGAAGCGGTTACCAGTCGGGTTTGAGCTTTAACTGGAGCATTACGCCGAAAGACGACTTTACGGCTTCGGTTGGGTTTAACCATTTTGGAAACCACAGCTACGGTTTAACCAGTGCCGATGAGCAGCACCAGCTTACTACGGGCAACGTGTTCCAGGATATTTACTTTTTGCGCAATGCCACCAACCGTTTTAATGCCAATGCAACGGATTATAACCTGAGCTATAAAAAAACTTTTAAAAAGGAAAACCAGGAGCTGGACGTTTTGTACACGGCCAGTACAAGCAAAAACACCAGCGACTTTACGCAAAACCAGTTTTATCCAAACGGTATTTACAACCCAACCGGTTCGATAGGCAACAACCCGGGCAAGGATAACCAAAGCAATATTTCTGTTGATTATGTGCAGCCGGTAAGCAAAAACTTTTCTTTTGAAACTGGTGTAAAAGGCGTGTTCGAAACGTTGAACAGCAGCACCATTACCGATACTTTATTAACCGATGGCAGCTATATCCAAAACCCGAAACAAACGTATGCCTTTAATTATACCAGGAATATTTACGCCGCTTACCTGTCGTTAAAGTTTTCGGTTTTTAATAATTTTATTGATGGCCAAACGGGTTTGCGCTACGAACGGACCAATACCAAGGCAGATTTTCCCGGCGCCAATATCCCGGGTTATAATACTTTTGCGCCTTCTTATGTTTTTTCCCACAAAATTAATGAGACCCAAACCATCAAAGCCAGCTTTACTTACCGCATACAAAGGCCGGATTATGGTGCGCTGAACCCGTTTTTTAACATCAGCGACCCGAGGAACATCAGTACCGGAAACCCAAATTTGAGACCCGAAATAGGCCACAACTACGAACTGGGCTACAACAAATCTTTTGAAAAAGGCGGAAACATTTATGTTGCAGCTTTTTACCGCTACAATACAGACGATATCCAATCTTACACAACTTATTATCCGGTACTAAACATTAATGGTACTGATTATCCGAACGTTTCGTTAACCCAGCGTTACAATATCGGTTCCGAAAGTACATCCGGCGTTAATTTTTTTGGTTCTGCACCAGTTACCAGTAAATTAAGCTTGCGCACGAATATGTTTATCGGCGAGCGGGTGAACAAAAACCCGGGCAACCCAACAGTAACCGGCGTAGCTTACCGCATCAATTTGAACGGAACTTATCAATTTGGACATGATTTTACGGCCGAGGTTTTTGGCAACTACAACTCATCGCAACGGACGATACAAGGTACACGGCCAGCTTTTGCTTTTTATAACTTAGCCGTGCGGAAGCAGTTATGGGACAAAAAAGCAAGCATCGGTTTAACGGCTGCAAACCCTTTTAACCAATATTTCAGTCAGAAAACCACCACCACCGGCGCAAATTTTGATCAGTACAACATCCGTCAGGTTCCGTTCCGTTCTTTTGGGATTAGCTTGAGCTATAAGTTCGGAAAATTGGAATTTAAGAAGAAAGACGAAAAAGAAAACGACCAAAACGGGCAGCAGAGCGAACCGGAAAAATAACCGGGGAAAAGTTTCTTAAGTTATAGATGATGCTTCTTTTATCAGCCTAAAATAAACACCAATTTTATAGTGGTAAAAGAAGCATTGTTTTAAACCGTAAACCTCAACACCAATTTTATGCCGGTAAAAGAAGCATCGCTTTTAAATTGTAAACCAAAAGGTTGATCCCTCGCCAAGTTTACTGCACACGCCAATTTTGCCCTGGTGGCGTTTGATGATTTCCGAAGAAATATACAAGCCCAAACCTAAGCCCGAAAAACTTTGCGACGTGTTTTCTACCCTGAAAAACCGGTCAAAAACTTCTTCAATCTTATCTTCCGGTATGCCAATCCCTTGGTCGGTTACACTTACTTTGGCGCGTTGGTTTTCTAATCCTTCCACCAAAATAATAATTTGCGGGTTTGCGGGTGAATATTTTACGTCGTTGGTTAGCAAGTTGCAAATTACTTGTTCAATACGGTTCCTGTCCGCATAAATACTGATCTTTTTGTTGCCGGCAACTACAACCTGGTGCTTTTGGTTATCAATCAAACAGCTTTCGATGCATTCGTTAATCAAATCGTTTAGTAAAAATTCTGTTTCGGCCAATTCTAATTTACCGGCTTGTATTTTAGTTACGTCAAGCAGTTCGTTGATAATACCGGTTAAACGGTTAACCTGGTTTGATGCTTTTTCTACAAAAGGCGAAACAGGGGCAAGGGATTTGTTGGTGCTAACCAAGCGTTTAACCACCTGTAAAGATGCTTTAACGCTTGTGATCGGTGTTTTAAGTTCGTGGCTGGCAATGCTCATAAACTCATCTTTTTTTTGCATCAACTCTTTGGTGTGTTGCTGCAGCAGTTGCTGGTTGCAGGCTTCCTGTTCGGCCTTTTTCCGTTCCTCAATTTCTACTTCCAGTTCGGCAATGGTCCTTAAATTATTGATGAGCGGCAAATTTTTGTATAAGCCGGCAACGGTAACAACGGATACGATGCCGGTAACAAAGCGCAGCAAAGCGCTAAGGCGATAGGCAGGCCACCAAAATATAACGGCATCCAAAAAATGGGTGAGGCCGCACAGCAAAATAAAAGCAATAAACAGCCAGAAAATTTTAGTGAAAGGGATGTTTTTGCGTTTTAACACGATTTGCAGCAGCAATAAAGGGATGGCAAAATAAGAAGCCCAAATCAGCAGGTCGGAAACGATATACAACCAGCCATGAAAATCCGTCCAGTTGCCGCAATGCCAGCGTGGCGGCCAATCGTTGGTGTTAAACAACTTCGAAAAAAATTCTTGAACTTGTGTGCCAATGCCAGCAACTTGTTTTGGTTTAAGTATTACGTGCCCATCGCATTGTGCACATGCTGCTTGGTTTTTTAATAAAATTGCATTAGGTTTTAAGCTTACCACAATCTTTTAAACTAAAAAATTAAAAAGGTTAGTCGGCAATTTTACGTATTTAGAAAAAATATGTTCTGTAAAACACAGCTGTTGATTTTATGGTGATAAAAGAAGTATGTCCGTCCAATATCTTCGTCTGCCAAAACTTTACAATCTAAAAACTGTTTTTTATTCGTTCTTAAAAATTAATTACTAATTCAAATATTTATGAAAGCAGCAGTTTTTCACAAACCGGGCGATATCAGTTACGATACTGTTGACGATCCTAAAATTGAAGATGCCGGCGATGTTATTTTGAAAGTTACTTCTACGGCCATTTGCGGTTCTGACCTGCATATTTTGGATGGCGGAATCCCTCAACTTAAAAACATGGTTGTTGGGCATGAGTTTATGGGCATTGTAGAAGAAGTTGGCCCATCGGTAAAAAACCTAAAAAAGGGCGACCGCGTGGTTGTGCCATTTCCGATTGCTTGCGGCCATTGCTTTTTCTGTTCGCATGGCGCTTCCCCGCATTGCGAAAACTCGAATTACGAACATTACGGCCCAGACGGCGATTTGCTTGACCAAAAAGGCGGTGCGTTGTTTGGCTACACCGATTTATATGGAGGCTATTCTGGCGGACAAGCTGAATATGTGCGTGTGCCTTATGCTGATATCAGTCCGCGTAAAGTTCCTGAAAATATGACGGACGACCAGGTGCTGTTTTTAACGGATATTTTTCCAACTGGCTGGTCTGCCATAGATTGGGCACAGCTAAAAGGCGGCGAAGTAGTTGCCATTTTTGGTTCGGGCCCAGTTGGTTTGATGGCGCAAAAAGCAGCCTGGATAAACGGTGCAGGTCGCGTAATCGCCATTGATCCTTTAGAATACCGTTTAAAACGTGCACGGGAAGTAAATAAAGTAGAAACCATGAACCCGCACGAAGTGGATGTGGTAGAAGCGATACGGCAAATGACGGGCGGCCGCGGCGCAGATGTTTGTGTAGATGCCGTAGGTTTTGAAGCCGAACGCTCTTTTATGGATAAAGTAAAAGCAACGGTTAATTTTGAAAAAGGCACGGTAAAAGTAATGGAACTCTGTTTCCGGGCGGTGCGCCGCGCTGGTACGGTTACCGTTGTTGGTGTTTACGGCACACCTTATGATAATTTTCCGGTTGGGCGGATGTTTGATAAAGGTATTACCATTAAACAAGGGCAGGCACCGGTTTTAAATTATATTGACCATTTGATTGAATTGGTAAAAACCGAAAAAGTAGTTTTAGACGACATTATCTCGCACACTTTGCCGCTAAGTGAAGTGGCACATGGCTACGACATTTTTAAAAATAAAGAAGATGATTGCGTAAAAGTGGTTTTGAAACCATAATAGTTCTTTGCCCCGGCATCCAAAAGTCATTTAAAAAACCCTGGTTAAATAATTAATCCGGGTTTTTTGTTGGGTAAAAGAAGTATCGCCCAATGTTTAATTTTTTTTAAAGCAGGATGGTTATTTGATTAATCCTACATTTAAGTTAATTTCGTGCTGATTATATAATAATGCCTTTTGGCAGCTTTGGTTGAATTATTTAATTGGCAGCTTTTTTGGTTCTTTGCTCTGATTCAAATTTCTCCAAAACACTAACCATTGGCTTTAATTAATAAACCAAATATGTCATTAACGACTAATCCTGCTTCTTTACTGTTTACTTTGGCAGAACATGATCCACGTATTTTTTTTGCTATCAACCCAGAAAGAACCAGTTTTATCTATGTTAACCCTGCTTTCAAAAATTTTTTTAAAATAGATGCCAAAAGTTTATCACCTTATGCAGTTTACAATTTGATAAATCCGGAAGATAGCGAATACTTGGAAGAGAGTTATGCAGCCTTGCAACCTGGTACTTTTAAAAAAAATATAGAGTTTAGGATACAATTGCCGCATCAAAAAGAGCGCGTACTTAATTTGAGCCTGCTTTTGCAACCGCAAGAAAACGAAGGCAGCTTTTTGCTTGGGTACATGGAAGATATATCTGATTTTAAAGCTTATAACGATAAACTGAACGAGTTTGCCAATAAAAAGAATTCAATTTTAAATATTTTGTCTCACGATTTGGCTGGCCCATTAGGTTCTATACAAAACCTTTCAGCCTTAATCACCAGAAAAACCAAGGCAATTGAAGACCCGGAAGTAAAAAAATGGCTTTCGCTGATAGAAGAGATCAGTAAAAAAAGTGTGCTGATGATTCAGGAGTTTGTTAAAAAAGAATTTGTTGAATCGGCAGGGGTTGCACTGTTT
>NZ_CALMAT010000165.1:21140-23005 GCF_937859865.1 uncultured Mucilaginibacter sp. | reverse complement strand
GGTCAACCTCATCCAAAGCCTGGATTTGTTGGTGATTGACGAAATCAGCATGGTTCGTGCCGATGTGTTGGATGCGATGGACGAAGTGCTGCGCCGTTACCGCAACCGTTCCAAGCCTTTTGGTGGCGTTCAGTTGCTGATGATCGGCGACCTGCACCAGCTTTCGCCCGTGGCCAAACCGGAAGAATGGCAATTGCTGAAACCGCATTACGATACGCTGTATTTTTTCAGCAGCAAAGCTTTAAAGCAAACGCCGCTGGTAAACATCGAGCTGAAACATATTTACCGGCAGGCCGATACTGTTTTTATCGGCCTTTTAAATGCCATCCGCGAAAACCGGATTTCGAGACAGGTTTTGGAAGATTTGAACCAGCGGCACATTCCTGATTTCAAGCCGAATGAGCAGGAAGGTTACATCACTTTAACCACGCACAACAATTCGGCACAATATTTAAACGCTAGCAAACTGGCCGAAATCAAACAACCGGCACATCAATTTAAAGCCGTTGTTCAGGGCGAATTCCCAGAGTTTTCCTATCCAACAGTTTTGGATTTGGAACTGAAAGTGGGCGCGCAGGTAATGTTTGTGAAGAACGATACCTCGCGCGAAAAGCTTTTTTACAATGGTAAAATCGGAAAAGTAGTACGGGTGGAGGATGAAACAATCTTTGTAAAATGCCCGGACGAAGAAGATGAAATTTTAGTTGGGCCGGTGGTTTGGCAAAACATTAGGTACGCTTTAAATACGGCAACAAAAGAAGTAGAAGAAACCATCATCGGTAGTTTTACGCAATATCCGCTGCGGCTGGCCTGGGCAATTACGATCCACAAAAGCCAGGGTTTAACGTTTGAAAAAGCAATTATTGATGCGCAAGATGCTTTTGCGCATGGCCAGGTTTACGTAGCTTTAAGCCGTTGTAAAACGTTGGAAGGCATAGTTTTAAGCAAACCACTGAAAGTAGAAAGCGTAATTACCGACCGTACGATTGCAACTTACACCATCGAAAGCGAACGCAATGTACCCACAGAAAGTGTTTTATCGGAAGCCAAAAAAGTTTTCCAGGAAACGTTGCTGCGCGAATTGTTTGATTTCAGCCCAATCAAATTCCGCTATTTTGCGCTTTTGAAATTGGCAGAAGAAAACGATAACTTATTAGCCGGAAGTTTTGCGCAAACTTTGCATGAAACCAAAATTACAGCCGAAAAAGAAATTTATGCCGTGGCCGATAAGTTTCAGCAGCAATTGAACCTGTTGTTGCAACAGCCGCTTTTGCCGGAAGATCATCCCGAATTGCAGGAACGCGTAAAAAAAGCCGCTGCTTATTTTGTTGAAAAGCTGGAGCAGATGCTTCTTTTACCACTAAAAAATTGGTCTGTCGAGACGGACAATAAAGCCGTCCGCAAAAATGTGCAAGGCGCGTTAAATGCTTTAAAACAGGAAGTTGCGGTTAAATTTATGGTGGTAAAAGAAGCATCGGCCAATAGTTTTAACGCTTTGGCTTATCTTCAGCATAAAGCAAACGCGGCTATTGATTTAAGTTTGGCTTCGGAAAAAGCTGCTTCTTCTCCACAAAACAAAACAGAAACCGATGCAGAAAAATCAGCTTATCCTGATTTGCATAGTGCTTTGCGCAGTTGGCGAAACCGCCTGGCCGAGGAAAATAACATTCCCGCTTATGTTATTTTTCACCAAAAAGTGTTGGATAAATTGGTGGAAGTTTTGCCTTCTACCTTAAAAGAACTGGAAAGTATTAAAGGAATTGGCCCGGGCAAAGTAAAAAAATACGGCGCAGAAATTTTAAGTTACATCAACGCATATTGCAAAAATAACGATGTGAAAAGGCAGCCAATTGAATTAGTAGTTT
>NZ_CALMAT010000165.1:13860-21040 GCF_937859865.1 uncultured Mucilaginibacter sp. | reverse complement strand
CCGCGGTTTACATCTTCAAACAAGCTGTACATCATTTTGCCGGTGTTTACAAAATCGGTAACCATCACCCGTAAACCGCTGATTTGGGTGTTAAAAACTGGTGCCGATTGCGTGGTTTCTTCAAAACGGGTAAGCCTTCTTTTGATCATTCGCATCAAACTGATGGCATCCTGTATCGGGTTGCTGATCGAAAAACCATCATCCCAACGGGTGTCATCTACATATTTTACGGTAAAAGCAATGTTTTTGCAATAGAAATTGTGGTGTACCATGCGCCGTTCCAAAGTGCCGCAAAGCGTTAAAAACAGCTGTTCAATGTATTCGGGGTTGCTTCTTTTATCGGCAGAAATTTGGCGCATGGCTTGCATGCCTTTATAATCGCTTACCGACATGCCGGTTTCCACAAAGTTCAATTTGTAATGCCAGTACAATCCTTCAATACTTTTAAAAACAGTTTTTAACCTTTCGGGCGGCGTGTAGCGCATTTGCAGCGGCGTTAAAATACTAGCGCGCTCCAACCGGTAAACCATGTTTTTGCCGATGCCGGGCAAATCAGAAAGTTTTAGCGCGCCCAATTTATCATCAATATTTTGTGCGGTGATGATTTGCAAACCATCAAAACCACCCATATCCGAACCTAATTTGGCCAAAAAAGCATTCGGCGCAATGCCAATGGAACAGGTGAGCCAGTCGCCAACTTCCCGCTTAATATCCTCCTTGATTTTTTGTGCGATAAAAACAGTATCCGGATAAATTAGCTGATAATTGGTGAGGTTGACGATCGCTTCATCAATACTTTTCGGGATAACTTCGGGGCAATAACGCTTTAAAACATTGATGATCTTGGTGTGGTATTGCCGGTAGCGGTTCGGGTTGCTTTCCAGCGGAATCAACTCCGGACAAATTTTCATGGCTTCATTTAACCGCATTCCTGTTTTTACACCCATCCTTTTTGCCTCGACAGAAAGCGCAATGGCAAAACCATACCTGCCGGTATAAACGCAAACCGCAACCGGCCGTCCGCGCAGCCAGTAATTGTCCTGCTGTTCGCAACGGGCAAAAAAGCTGTTCATATCTACAAAAAGCACGCGCGGCTCGGTTTGTACTTTGATGGAGTTAAGGTTCATATCGGCAAAAATGCTAATTTAATTAGCATTTACAAGGCTGAAACCAAATAAACTTTTCCACAATTTTTAGGTTTTTTGATTGGGAAAGTTTAAAAAAGAAGAACATGAAGAGCCTGTTTAAATTTTGTTAAACTTATTTACCATGCTTCTTTTACCGCATAAAAATCATTGTCTTTTTGTGGTTTTTGTGTCCGTAAAATATCCGGGCACACCAAATTTATAGGCATAAAAGAAGCATTGTAAAATTTTATGATATAAATTTAAACAGCTTCTAAGTTCTAACTGCAAATTACAAAGAGCCGTAGGCTCGGCCAATTTTGTAGGAATGGGTTTCAACCCGTTCAAATAAAAAGTTTAAACGACTTCAACCATGCTTCTTTTACCCCCCCCCTAAAATCATCAAACAAAAATGCGGTTGCCCGAATAATTTTCGCGGAACTCTTTTGGCGTGCAAACTTTCTTCTTTTTAAAAATCCGGTTAAAATGCGAGATGTTGTTGAAACCGCATTTGTAGGCAATTTCGGCAATGGTTTGCGTGGTATCGATCAGCATCCGCGAAGCGTGGCCCAAACGGATTTCGTTTAAACTATCAATAAAAGTAATGCCCGTACGTTTTTTTATAAAGCGGCTGAAAGAAGCTTCGGGCATATTGGCAATTTTTGCCACTTCGGCCAAACTGATTTCGCGGTTAAAATTGGTGTTCATATATTCAAACACTTTTTCGATGCGGCGGCTGTTGTAATGCGATTTTTCGTTGTTGAAAGCAGCATCCGACAGCGTTTGCATGTTTTTGGAAACCGAAAGATCATGCAAAATAGACAGCAGTTCGAGCACAGAATCAAAACCGCTTTTCTGGCTCAATCCCATAATTCGGGGTTTTAAGCGCTGGATGGTACTTTTAGAAAACAAAATGCCGCGCTGCGAACGTTCCAGCATATTGCGGGATGAAGCTTAGCTGGTTCTTTTTCAGTAGTTTATCGTCAAAAAGGTCGCGGTGGAATTGGATCGTTACTTCGGTAATTTCTTCGCTTTCGCATTGGTGCGTAAACCAAGCGTGGTATTGGTTCGAGCCGATAAAAACCAGTTCCAAAATCGTCAATCATTTCAATGTGGTCGCCCACAATCCGTTTGGCACCTTTCGCGTTCAGGATCAGGTTCAATTCGTATTCTTCGTGGTAATGGAGCGGAAAATCGAACCTTTTTTTCACCCTGGAAAACATCGTAAAACAATCGCTTTGGGTAAGCGGCGTTATTTCCCGGACAACATTTGTCTGCATGTTTTATTTGCCGTAAATTAGAATCTTTAGGTTTTATTTGGTTAGAATTTAAAGATAACGTTAAAATAGTATTAACAATATACGGACGCATTTTTACTTTGGTTGCATCAACGTCACACTTCTGGTTATAGAATGTTAAAAAAGCATTATCAAAACTATCCCTTAAATAATAATTTTGAACTTAATAATGCCAGAAGAAACCCAACCAATTTAACCCGAAAATTTAATGATAAATAAACTACGAAAAGTATTGGCCGGAAGCATATTGTTGGCCGCAATAACTGGCACTTCAACCACTTTACAAGCACAAAATATTTTGCCTGTTGATAAAGCTGCCACCCAGGAAACCAAAATGCTGTACAGCAATATGCAAAAACTGGTACAATCAAAAGTGATTTTTGGGCATCAAGACGATTTAGCTTACGGCGTGGGCTGGGCTTACGAAAAAGGCCGGTCGGACGTTAAAAGCACGGCCGGTGTTTATCCGGGCGTTTACGGTTGGGAATTGGGCCATTTAGAATTAGACAGCGCAAAAAACCTCGACGGCGTTCCGTTCAACAACATCATTTCCTATGTAAAAGAAGTATATGCCCGCGGCGGCATCAACGAGTTTAGCTGGCATTTTAATGATCCGGTTACGGGCGCAACGGCTTGGAGCACGCCAACTTCAACCGTTAAACAGATCATTCCCGGCGGCAACCATCACGAAGCTTTTGTAAAATATTTGGATAAGTTTGCCGCTTTTGCCAACCAGTTAAAAGGGCCGAAAGGCGAAATGATCCCCGTAATTTTCCGTCCGTTCCACGAGCATACCGGCAGTTGGTTTTGGTGGGGGAACAAAGAATGCACGCCCGAAGAATACATCGCTTTATGGCGTTTCACCATTGATTACTTGCGCAATACCAAAAAGCTGCACAACTTGTTAATCGGCTATTCTGCTGCTGATTATGCTATCGAAAAAGATTATCTGGAGCGTTATCCCGGCGATGCTTATGTGGATATCATCGGTTTTGATGCGTACATGGACAAAGACGCCGATTACTTTAAAAAAGACCTGGAAAACCGTTATCAGATTTTAGAAAAAGTAGCCACCGAACACCACAAAGTTCCGGCCCTAACTGAAGTTGGCTACCAAAGAATCCCTGATCCAAACTGGTGGACACAGGTTTTGCTTCCGGTCATCAGCAAATACAAAACCGCTTACGTACTTACCTGGCGCAACTGGAAAACCGAACATTATTTTGCGCCTTATCCGGGTCAGGCCAGCGTTGCCGATTTTAAAAAGTTTTATGCTGATCCGCATATCATTTTTCAGGATAAACTGAGCCATTCCATCTATACTCAAAAACTTTAAAAACGGATGTACGATTTAAAGCCTTTTGAACAGGAACTGGAAAATATCCTAAATTTTTGGATTGCTTTTACGCCCGATACGCAGAACGGTGGTTTTTACGGCAAGATTGATCACGATAACCAAGTTTATCCAGAAGCGCCAAAAGGCTCGGTTTTGAATGCACGTATTTTGTGGAGCTTTTCGGCGGCTTATCTTCAAAACCCAAAATCCATTTATTTGGAAATGGCGAAGCGGAGTTACGATTACATCAATGCTTCTTTTATAGATAAAAAATTTGGCGGCGTTTACTGGACGGTAGATTATCAGGGCAAACCGCTGGATACCAAAAAGCAGGTTTACGCTTTGGCTTTCATGATTTATGGCTTGTCGGAATATTACAAGATCAGCAAAGATGAAAGCGTGCTTCTTTTAGCACAACAAATTTTTGCCGATATTGAAAAGTACAGTTTCGACCCGAAAAACGGCGGTTATCTCGAAGCATTCGCCCAAAATTGGGAAGAATTGCCCGATTTGCGTTTAAGCGCCAAAGATGCCAACGAGAAAAAAACCATGAACACGCATTTGCATGTTTTGGAAGCCTACACCAATTTACACCGCGTTTGGCCGGATGGGTTTTTGAAGCAGCAGATTCGCGGGCTGATCCATAATTTTTTGGAACACATGATCGGCCCAAAAACCAACCGTTTGATTTTGTTTTTGGATGAGAACTGGATGTCAAAATCAAACCTTATTTCTTACGGTCATGATATTGAAGCTTCCTGGTTGTTGCTTGAAGCTGCCGAAGTTTTGGAAGATGACATGCTTCTTTTACAGGTAAAAAATCAGTGCGTTGAAATGGCGCGCTCGGCTTCAAACGGTTTAGACAAAGACGGTTCGATGTATTACGAATACGAGCCGGAACACAACCATTTAAGCAAAGACCGCCACTGGTGGGTGCAGGCCGAAGCGATGGTTGGTTTTTTAAACGCCTGGCAGCTAACCGGCGAACAAGCTTTTTTTGAGCAGTTTGAAGGCGTTTGGAAATACATTCAAGCCCATATTATTGATGTAGAAAAAGGCGAATGGGTTTGGGGAATCCGGGACGATCAAAGTTTAATGCCCGGAGAAGACAAAGCCGGTTTGTGGAAATGCCCGTACCATAATTCGCGCGCTTTGATGGAAGTGATTTATCGGTTGAAAAAAGCTGGCTGATAAACTAATTCATTTAACCAGGTTGCTAAGTGAGTTTTTTAAATGTAAAGGCATGTAAAAATAAAAGTAGCTCGATGAGGAAGCTTGACTAATGCTTGTTGTGCTTAGTTTTATAATTATTTGTTCCTTTTTTATAAAAGAACAGAACATCATAAGCAAAGTTCATGCTTGAAATTTTGACGAACTTTGCTTTTAATCAATTTGCAAAAATAAACGTCAACTCTTTTTAATAAACGGAGTTGTAAAAATTTAAAAGCAGGTTGTTTAAAATGTCCGGGAACTCCAGGTTAGTAAAGTGGCTTGACTTTTGAACGATATGTAGTTTGTCTGTTTTTAATGCCTCTGCGAGGCCCGTTGCCGAAGAAACCGGAGTACTTGCGTCTTCTTCACCTACAATAACCATTGCCGGGAAGGAGTTTTCCCGTAGCCCGGGTGCTGTTTCCAGGGTTGAAATAGTGTCCCATAATTCTGCATGAAAAAGGGGGTCCTGCTGATAAAGTATTTTTCTTATACTGTCCAAGATATCCGGCCTGCGTAGTGCAAATTCATTAGTAAACCATCGTGCCAAAGAAAGCGGCGCAAGGGATTGCATTCCTTCGGTCCTTACAAATTGTGCCCGGTCTCTTAAAGCCGTACGTACTTCTTGTGTGAATGTACAGGCAGTGCCGATTAACACCAGGGACCGTACCAGATCGGGACGTTGGATCGAAATTGTTTGCGCAACCATCCCGCCAAAGGAAATGCCGATTAAATTTACCGGGCCGCAGTCCAGGTTATCTATTGCTTCTGAAATTATATTTGCGAAATTTTCAAATGTTGGTTTGGCTTCTAACTTGCCTGACAGGCCGTGTCCGGGCAAATCATACGCAATCACATCATGCTTTTTTTGAAGTGCCTCAATTTGCGGCCCCCATAAAGTCAGATCTGTTCCAACTGCATGTAAAAGGACAATTGGTTGGATGTTTTGAGGGCCAGTCCGTATAAAGTTTAGTGTTTTAAACGAGGAAGTGAAGGGCATTTTTTATTGATTAAAAATTGTCTCAAAATTACAAAAATTGAAAAGTTAGTTCAAGTAATTGTTTTTGACTACTTCAGGGCCTATTTAAATTTATACAACAAAAAATACCAATGCTTTTTTTACACTATAAAAATTGGTGTTTGCATTAAATTAACCCAATCAAAAAACCAAGTGTTTACTGTTTTTTAAGTGATAAAAGAAGCACAGCAAATAGATTGAACAAATTTTAAACAGGCATTCAGTATTGCACTTAGCAACCTGAGTTAATTTAGTATTTTAGCTGTATCAATTCCGGTTATGGCTGAGTTTTCTAACCAACGTTTTATTGCCCATTTTGATCTCGATTCGTTTTTTGTAAGCGTTGAGCGTTTGAAAAACAGTGCTTTAATTGGCAAGCCGGTTATCGTTGGCGGTTCTACCGATCGCGGCGTTGTTGCAGCCTGCAGTTACGAAACCCGTGTTTTTGGTGTCCATAGCGCCATGCCGATCAGACAAGCGCGAAAGTTATGTCCGCAAGCTATTTCTGTCCGTGGCGATTTTGAAAGTTACAGCCATTATTCGCGTTTGGTTACTTCTATTATCCGCGAACGTGTCCCCGTTTTAGAAAAAGCCAGCATTGATGAATTTTATATGGATCTAACTGGTATGGACCGCTTTTTTGGCTGCAGCCAGTTCACCAAAGAACTCAAACAAACGGTGGTCAAAGAAACCGGTTTGCCCATTTCTTACGCGCTGGCGTCCAACAAATTGATCTCTAAAATTGCAACGAACGAAGTAAAGCCCGACGGGCAAATCGAAGTAAAACACGGCCAGGAAAAGCAGTATTTATCAGCTTTAAAGATCGAAAGGATGCCCGGCATTGGCGAAAAAACGGCAGTCCAGCTTAGGCAAATGGGTTTTTTTACGCTGAAAGATTTAAGCGAATCCAACCCGGCGTTGATGGAAATGCGTTTCGGAAAAGGCGGCCTGGATTTGATCCGCCGCGCCAGCGGCATTGATGATTCGCCGGTTGTACCATATTCAGAACGGAAAAGTATCAGCACCGAAAACACGTTTGAAAGTGATGTGGCCAACGCGGATTTCCTGCTGACCGAACTGGTGCGCATGACTTCCAAAATTGCCTTCCTGCTACGGCAGCAAAAAAAACTAAGCGGCTGTGTTACCGTTAAAATACGTAATTCGGATTTCTCAACCGAAACTAAACAAACCGTAT
>NZ_CALMAT010000165.1:0-13850 GCF_937859865.1 uncultured Mucilaginibacter sp. | reverse complement strand
ATACACGGCGGCAGACCATGTAATTTTAGCGGCTGCCAAAGAAATCTTCCACAAAACGTACAAACCTAATTTACAAGTGCGGCTGATTGGCGTAAAGTTGAGCCATTTGATCCAGGGCGAATACCAGTTGGATATGTTTTCCGGCGCAACCGAAAACCGCAAGTTGTACGATGCGATGGACCAAATTCGCAACCGTTTTGGCGAAGGCTCTGTTATCCGCGCCATTACTTTGGATAAGTTGTAGGTTACTTCCAACTAAAATTGTTCTTTTTTAATAAGAACAAAAGGCAAGCATATGCTTCTTTTATGCCTGTTTTTTTGGTGTCGAAATCAGCTTAAATCTCAGTTCAAAAAAATGTTGATAAAAGAAGCATTAGCCTTAACCTGTTTAAAATTAGTGCGTACAAGGAAAATATGAGTTGATTTTTTGCACATCCACAAAAACAAAAAATATGAATCCGGATCAATACTGCACTGTTTTAAATGTAGCTAATGTTATCAGCACCAACATCCTTGGTTTTACTTTTTGGGGTGCTTCGGTTGAGTTTGTTACCAACGACGACCTTAAATCTGTCGGCATTGTTTATTTTTTAAACAAAGATGAAGCGTTGAGTTTAAGAACGGGCAATAAGTTTTTGCGGTAAGAATTTGACATATGTAAATCCGCAGAACATAAACAGCGGATTTGGTGTTGATGCTGAAAAACAGTTATCATGCAAAATCCAAATTCGATTACCATTGCCGCAAAAAGTAAAAATCCTATAAAAGTTAAACGTTTCGGTTACGGAACGATGCGCCTTACCGGCGAAGGCGTTTACGGCGAACCGCCAAACCGGCCCGAAGCATTACAAATATTAAAACAAGCCATCGGCAGTGGCATCAATTTTATTGATACGGCCGATTATTATGGCGAAGATGTTACCAACCGTTTAATTGCCGAAGCTTTACATCCTTACCCGCAGGATTTGGTGATCTGCACCAAAGTTGGCACTACCCGCAAGCCCGATAAAAGCTGGATCACCTACAACAAACCCGAAAATTTACGCAGCAGTATTGACAAAAACCTGCAAACTTTAAAGCTGGAACAAATTACTTTAGTGCATTTTAGGGTGATGCAAGGCAGCGAAGTTCCGTTTAAAGAATCAATGGATGCAATGTTCGAAATGCAAAAAGAAGGAAAAATTTTGCATGTCGGCGTAAGTAATGTAAGTGCAGAAGAATTAGAAACTGCTTTAAGTATGGGCGACGTAGCCACAGTTGAAAACATGTTCGGTCACGGTCAGCGTAATACTTCAACATCGCATTACGGCGAAAACCGCGGCGGCGAAGAAGTGCTGGCGATATGCGAAAAGAACGAAATTCCGCTGATCCCTTATTTTTCACTCTTTACTTCAATGCCGAAAAAGGATGAAAAAATTGCTACAATTGCTCAAAAATACAACGTTACGGCGGCGCAAGTGAATTTGGCCTGGTTGTTACATTACTCGCCTTGGATTTTGCCAATTCCCGGTACCTCATCCTTGAAACACTTTGAAGAAAATTTAAAAGCCGCAGATTTAGTGTTATCCAAAGAAGATATGGAATTTTTAGGATAGTAAATTTAGGTTGATAAAAGAAGCATTGCTATTTCTAAGTAAAACTAAAAACAAAAGCCGTATCAACATAAACTGATACGGCTTTTGGCGTGCACTCGATAGGAATCGAACCTATATCATGAGAACCGGAATCTCACATTCTATCCATTGAACTACGAGTGCAGGGTTTTAATGTACTAAAAGAACCATTGCAATTGCAAATATATTATTTTCCTGCAAAAGCTGGAAAAGGCTTTAACATTAAAACTAAAAGATGTGTTTTCGCTTTCAATAATGGTTTGCTTAATTTATATCCTCGAAAATGGCAATGCTTCTTTTAGCACTAAAAAATTTGTGTTTATGTGGCCTTCCTAAAAAAATTATAAAGCGCCACTATTTTTATTGGATAAAAGAAGCATAAGAAATTTGCTAAGCAAACCTTAAACAAGGTTTAAGGTTACTTTTACACACTTTGTAAGCAACTACTTTTTAACTATGATTTGCGCTCGTTTAACGCCCAGGTTTCCTTGCATATCACTGCCTTCGATAATCAAGGAATAGCTGCCAGGATTGTCTGTAGTATAAAACTTAACAATTGCCTTGCCCTCTTTATCGGTAATAATATCAGGCCCCCAATAAATAGTTGATCGTATATCCGTCAGATTAGCTGTACTGTTGGAGTTGTATTTAGGGGAATAGAACTTTTTAGGCAAACTGAAAGGCATTGGCCTGAATACGTAAGTGCCTACGCTTTTCTTTACAAACGGCCCTTTGCCGCCACGGGTAGTTACCTCAATAAATGCATGTTCAAAAGGGTTGTCCATCGGGTTAAGGAGGTATTTACTACCGTACCGCATTTGATAACGGCCGCTGTACATCACTTCTATGCCCTTAATCTCTTCCGCATCATAATAATCTAAGTATTGCTTAAAGTATTCAAATAACGAAATCCCTTCCGGATGGAAGAATTCAATGTCCATGCCATCAATAATAAGGTGTACGGGCATTGTATTAATACTATAATACCGAAGGCCAGATTTATCAGTTCTGTAACCAAATCCTTTAACCCTTTTTTCCAATAAGTTGCCCAAAGTTGTCCTGCCTGCCTTTTCCAATTCCTGCTCATCAACAATGAGGTCTGCTTCGCCCGGGCCATTCAGGTTTTTAGAGTCTTTGATGATCCTTTTAGCTTTAATCACAACCTCTTTCAATACAATGGCGCCAATAGCTCGTTCCAAATCTTTTTTTAACCGGACTTGCTTATTGACAATTACTAACCTGCCAGTATCAACGTTTACATACCACGGCAGGATGCGCCCGGTTGTAGCTGTAAACACAGGCGGCTTAAATTCATCCATTTCAATCCCTACATTAAAACTTTTGCCTTTTTTGTTTTTTGCCTGGATAAAAAACACGGCCGTATCTGCCGGAAAAATGCCTTTAAAGGTAAAATTACCCTCATTATTGGTGATGGTATCCAAAAGTAATGCAGGCCTTTTTGAAAACAAGTTAACCCCTGAACGGGCAACTGGCTTGTTAAACATGTTGGTTACCTTGCCCTTTACAATAAACCCTGGTTCGGCAGCATAAGCAAAGGGTTTAGTCGGTTTAAAAACCTCGTTCCAATCATACCCAACCCATCCCTGCGCCAAAAGTAATTGATCTGTGTCCTGCCATTTTTTGATATTTGTTGCAGTATGCAAATAGTAACCGGGATCTTCTATATTCCCTTTCAAATCGGCAGCCAGTAGCATTTGTGTAATGATAGATCCGCCCGTAATGCTGTCTGTTTTAACTTGTCCATCATCCGTAACTGCAAGTGAAAAACTTCCCTGTACAGGCGCGCCATCTTTGTCGGACACCCTGATGCTTAACACAACACTATCTTTTTGCCGGTACAATTTTTTATTGCTGCTTAGTTGTATGTTGAGGTTGTCATTATGGTCAATAAATATAATTCGTTCATTAAGGGCATTTTTATCGGGACCGATGAGTGTAAAACGGGCAATGCCACTTGGAAAGGTTTTTTTACCAACACTGATTTTTACGGCGCCGTTGTTAAAATTGAATGCGGCCCCGTAGCAAACTATTCCTCTTGCCTCACCTATTAAATAATAATTATTACCGGCAGCCACTATATCTGCTGTGGCATTAAGGTTGATTTTAATCGAATCTTTTTGAAAAGGATTATTAATTTGGAGTGCTGTACCTGTAGCTTTTACTTGGGGCAAGGGATAAGTTTTGTATAAGCCGTTTGGCAATTTTATTTTGGCCGAATAAATTTCACCACTTTGCGGAAGGAGGTTAAAAGTACCGATGCCTTTATGTACTGAGCTGAAGGCAGCAACTTCCTGCCCTTTACTGTTATAAATATTGCCCGATACATTTGTGCCCAAGCCGTCTTCATTTATTGCTTTAAAGGCAATATGGGCTGGCAGGTTTGCAACCAAGTTCCCGCCTTCGGGCATAAATTGCAAGTCAATATTTTCAGGCCGATTAAGGATTACCGGGACCAGTAACTCTCGATTGCCTTCTCCTTTACGCATATCCCGTATTTGGAGTGATAGGTTTTTTGGATTTGCCTTTTCCGGAAAGTCAAAATTTACATCCAACAGCCCGTCAATACCTGTTTGTACATTATTTTTAAACCAAGTCTTTCTTCCTTCGGTTACCCGCACCTGCATTTCCCTTAAACCAACAGGTGCCTCATCAAACTGGTTAAATTTTAAACCGATCCTGATTTTATCCCTACCTGCATCTTTTGCCAAATGGGCGTTATAATTTATCAACCAATCGTTGTCGGTAGCATTACTCAAATAAAAGTGCTTTTTAAACACATAGTCCTCTCCAAAATTGCGCATCCAATTGGTATATGCCCTTAACAGGTATCCGCCTTGGGGCAGTTCTTTCCCGTCAAGGGTTATATTGTCGAAGGTAAGCCCGCTGTAAACTGGCAGCATAACCCGTTTCATCACCCGGTTGCTGTCGTTCGCAATCTCCAAATACAATACTCCACTTTTGCTTGAGGCATTAAAATAAGAGGCATCAAATAAATAAGCTTTAAACCATAAAGTATCTCCGGCACTATAGGAAGGCTTGTCGGTTTGCAGGTAAAGTTTCTCCATAGACAGATTATTGGTAAAACTGTTTACAGACGCCATAATCTTACTGATGCTTGTTTTTGGAGTATCTTGCGCCATAACAACATTTGCAACATTCCCTGATAACAATACAATAACTATGCACTTTAGTGCAAAAGTTATAAAGGGTTTGTAATTGTTGTTTTTCATTAATTGCTCAAGCAAATTAAGTGTTTTTTAGATTTTACTTTCAATGTTCCTTCGGATTTTATCAACGCTTATGGTGCTTCTTTTATAGGCAAAAAATCAGTTAGTTCATAGCCCGTTGCTGATAAAGCACAAAGACCAATTTTTTAATGCTAAAAGAAGCATGGCAGCCTTACGGCAACAAACCCTAAATTGCTTCAATACCGATTAGTTGGCAAAAGCAAGCGTATATTAATGTACAAGTTGTTTACAAAAACACTATCTTCCAACTTCTTTTTTATGCTATGCTGAAGTTAGATAAAGTAATGCTCAACCGTCGTAAATTTTTAACTGGTACGCTTGGCGCTTCCGGCGTGCTTTTAAGTGCCGGGCTTATCAAAAAAAATGTGGTAAAAGAAGCATTGGCCGCCAATTATCCCATTGTTATTTCCACCTGGGATTTTGGTATCCCGGCCAATCAGGAAGCCTGGAAAACCCTTTCTACAGGTGGCCGCGCTTTGGATGCCGTGGAAGCAGGCGTTAAAATCCCGGAAGCCGACCCAAACAACCATAGCGTTGGCGCGGCCGGTTATCCTGACCGCGACGGCCACGTTACGTTAGACGCCTGCATCATGGACGAAAAAGGCAACTGCGGCGGCGTGGCCGCCATGGAATACATTGACCATCCGATTTCGGTTGCGCGGATGGTGATGGAAAAAACTCCGCATGTTTTGTTGGTGGGCGAAGGCGCAACACAGTTTGCTTTGGAAAACGGTTTTAAAAAGAAGCAACTGTTGAACCCGGAATCGGAAAAGGCTTGGAAAGAGTGGCTTAAAACAGCAAAGTATAAACCGGAAATCAATGTGGAGAACCGATTATATTCTCCGCAGAAATTGCCCGGCAACCAATACAACCACGATACTATTGGGATGCTGGCACTGGATGCAGCAGGCAATATTTCCGGTGCTTGCACTACAAGTGGTATGGCTTGGAAAATGCACGGCCGGGTGGGCGATAGTCCGATTATTGGTGCCGGGTTGTTTGTGGACAACGAAGTAGGCGGCGCAACTTCCACCGGTGTAGGCGAGGAGGTGATCCGAAATGTAGGCAGTTTTTTGGTGGTCGAGTTGATGCGCCAGGGCTACAAACCGGAAGATGCCTGCAAAGAAGCCGTAAACCGGATCATCAAAAAGAAACCGGAACTGGCCAAAACGCTGCAAGTTGGGTTTTTGGCCATCAACAAAAAGGGCGAATACGGCGCTTATGCCATCCAAAAAGGCTTTTCGTTTGCGGTTTGCAACGCCGAAAAGCAGGATTTGCTGATCAAAGGGAAAAGCGTTTTTTAATCGGCAAAAATGGTCAAGATCGAAATTTGTGCCGGTTCGCTCCGTTCAGCTTTAAATGCCCAGCAAGGCGGCGCCTACCGCGTAGAGTTGTGCGATAATTTAAAGGAAGGCGGGACGACCCCATCTTTCGCGCAAATTGCTTTGGCCCGAAAATACCTCAACCTAAAACTTTACCCAATTATTAGGCCGAGAGGCGGCGACTTTTTATACGACGATGCGGAGTTTGAAATCATGAAAACGGATATTGCACAATGCCGGAATTTGGGTTGCGATGGCGTTGTTTTTGGTATCCTGAAAAAAAACGGCAACATTGATGTGGAACGTTGTCTCGAACTAAAACACGCGGCCGGGAATTTGGGAACTACTTTTCACCGTGCTTTTGACCGTTGTAAAGATCCTTTCGCAGCGTTGGAAGAAATTATTGAAATGGGTTTCGAGCGGATTTTAACTTCGGGCATGGAAAATAGTGCCGTAAAAGGAGCATCGCTTATTTCAAAATTGGTTGAACAGGCAAAAGGTAGGATTTCGGTTATGCCTGGCGCTGGCGTCCGCCCGGAAAATTTAAAACAGTTGATTGAACTGACAGGTGCCACCGAGTTTCATACTTCTGCAAAAGGCATTTTTAAAAGTGAAATGGTTTTTACAGATGTTAAAACGGGAAGTTATCAGGAAGAATTTTTGATAGAACAAACCGATGTTGATGTGGTAAAAGCGTTGGTTAAAATTGCGGGAAACATAGATTAGATACTGTTTTTACTGGCATAAAAACAGGATGACGGTAAATTTCCTACACTGATTTTTAGGTGATAAAAGAAGCATCAAATTTTATTCGCATCATCAGCCTTTTGAAAAAACAGCAATAAAAGCAAAAAGCTCCTGGTGTTTATTCCGGGAGCTTTTTGCTTTTGTTGTTTAATTTTAATTTTTCACTTTTAAATCCCACCATAAACGGGTGCCGCCATTGTCTGGCCCGTTTAATAAGGTAACAGCTTTGGTAACCTCGGCTTTGTTGTTATTGTATTCATCCTGTGAAAAAGGAAGCCTGCGGATAAAATCAGTCGTACTGATTGTGCCCTGGCTGTTGTTAACCACAACCGGCATCAAAACAGGGTAATTGGTTCTTCTAAACTCGGCCCAAGCTTCTTCGCCATCCGGCCATAAGCCTAACCATTTTTGGGTGATGATACGTTCCAGTTTTTGCTGGTATGTTGCCCCGTCGTCCCACTTAATCGTAATCTTACTCAAATAAGGCGATCCTGCAGGTACATTGTTAGTTGCGCTGGCAAGGTCTGCATAAGGTGCTTCTGTGCTGGTTGCATCATTGGCATAATTGCCCAAACTTCCGCTAACCCCGTTAAGGTCAAATGAAAGGGCAATCCCTTCATTATAAAAACCGGAAGGCGTGCCGCCCATGTTCCATCCGCGTAAAGCACCTTCGGCCTTTAAAAAAGAAACTTCAGAAGCTGCCATCAACTGGATTGGTGTACTTGCATTGGTGGTGCCAAAATTTAATAAACTGGCATCTGCATATTGCTGGGTAGAAGTAATGGCAACCCCGTTACGGATACCGCGGTACTGGCCGGCTCCATTAGGCTTAAAATAAACAGGAAGCCTTGGGTCGTTAAAACCTTTAAGGTAACATTCCATTGGTGCGCCCATATTGATGTCTCCATATTCATAGGTAATTGACCAAAGTGAATTGGTAAAAGTAACACCATTGGCCGGGTGTACAAAAGCATTGTCACCGTTTGTTGTAAGTAAACCATTTGGGTCGTTCACAGCTTCTTCTGCTTTAGTTTTTGCCAAAGTTGGGTTAACCATGGCAATGCGGATAGCCAAACGAAGTTTCAATGAGTTTGCAAATTTAAGCCATTGCTTATAATCACCATTGTAAACTAAATCATAAGGCTGAAATGGTTTTACTCCCGGATTGGTTTTAATGTATTGCGTCAAGGTTTTTATTGCGAAATCAAGTTCGGTAAAAAAAGTATTGTAAATTACTTCCTGGCTGTCATACGGTGTGGTGAAGCCGCCTTTTCCAAAAGAGGTATAAGGCATAGGGCCATAAACATCGGTAACGCGGTGCATGGCTTCAACCTTAAGTATATTGGCAATTGCTAAATAATCCGGTGAACTTGCTGCTGCTCTCTTGTTGACTTGTAACCAGTTGGACATAATATTTTGGAAGCCAATATTAAACGGTGCAGTGTTCCATCCCGGTACAAGCCCGTAATTGGTGTTGTTTACGCCACCATTAAATGGATCTCCGGACATCATGTAGCCGGAATAAATATCTGCATTTAAATTCTGCTGTAGTTGATACAGATAGTTGGTCGTACTGAAAATAGAAAGCTGCATGGGCAGCATAAAAGTACCCAAGCCTTCGCCATCAATTTTAAGCAGCGAATCTGTGGCATTATACCTGTTGGTGTTATACTTTTCAAAATCCTTGGTACACGACGTTTGAAATAAAACAGCACTTATGGCCAATAGTACCGGCCAGTATTTTATGGGCGTATTTTTTGTTTTCATGTTATCTTTATTTTAAATTAACGGTTAAAAACGGGCACTTATTTTAAAACCAATACTGCGGATGGTAGGCAGGTTAAACACATCAAGCCCTTGCAAACCATTGGCAGTAGATAAGGCAACATCCGGGTCAAAAGGGGCATTGTCTTTAATCATCCACAAATTCCTGCCGATTACCGAAAGGCCAACATTTTTAATTTTATTGTTTAAGTATGTGCCTGGCAGTGTGTAACCAAAAACCAATTCGCGCAAACGGATATTGGTAGCACTGTAAACATATTCTGAGGCAATGGCATTACGGCCGCCAACGGTTGTATAATATAATTGCGGATCTACTTTTTTACCATTCACAACAACACCGCCATTATCGCGAGCTTTGCCAGATGCTTCAGAAACGCCATATTGGTCAAGCACTGCCTGGGTTAAAGAAACAACCTGGCCACCAAACCTTCCATCTATCAAAAAACTCAACCTAAAGTTTTTATAATTGAACTCGTTTTGGAAACCGGCCAAAAAATTAGGGTTGTAATTTCCTATTTTAGTGTAATCTGATGATTTTATAGGGTTTCCGTTAGCATCTGTTATATAATTTCCATTAGCATCTTTTTCTGCAGCATTAGCATACATATCACCATACGAACCACCTTTTTGTACACGAAGGTTAAACACATCCGAAGAAAGGTTTACATAATCCAATGAAGTATTGGCACGGGTATAAGGATCGGTATATTCCAGTACATCCAAAACCTTGTTCCTGTTCAATGAAAAGTTCACACTTGGCCTCCAGTTAAAAGCCCCAAACTTTGCAGTATAAGCCAAAGTAGCTTCAATACCTTTGTTCATTAAATTACCACCGTTAAAATAATAACTGCTATAACCAGTGGACGGGCTTACACTAATTTGGTAAATTTGATTGGTACTAAAAGACTTGTACAAGTTTACAGTCAGGTTTAAATTGTCATTCAAAAAACGGCTGTCTAATCCAATTTCATAAGACCTGGTATTTTCAGGTTTTAAGGTATTAAACGGTGCTGCACCTATAGCATTTGTTGTTCCGTTATTAATAGCATAGGTAGGGTTTGTAGCATAATTAATCGAACTACCGTTACCTACATTGGTAATATTTGCCCTGATTTTTGCAAATGAAATAGCTTCCGGCAGTTTAAATAACTGGCTTAAAACAGCATTTAAACCAACAGCCGGATAAAAGAAATGATCTTTGTTTGTAAAAGCTAAACTTGAGTCCCAATCGTTACGGCCGGTGATGTCTAAAAATATTTTATTGTCATAACCTAAAGTAGCTGTACCAAATGCAGATTGTATCTGTCGCCTGTCTGCATATTGTGATGGATGTACGCGTGTATAATCAATATTGGATATGGAAAATACATTGGCAAAGTTTAACAAGTTGCCATCTGTAACAGAACCTTGTGTTTGGTTATTTTGAAAGCTGCCGCCCAAATTGGCAGTCAACGTAAATTTATCTGATAATTTTTTATCAAAACTTGCTATTACGTCAGCGTAAGTTTGTGTAACACCACTTGGGTTAAAAGTATATCCGCCTTTGGCTCCGGTAAGTGTAGTAATGGTTGAAGCATAGCGTTCAGCTTCATAAACATCGTCCGTACGGTCAACTTTTAATCTTCCCTGTATGTTCAACCAGTCTGTAATGGTGTATTTTGCACTGATGGTTCCCAATATTCGGTTTAAACGGTCCTGGTTGTTGTTGCGGTTTACAATCCAATAAGGGTTTTGCGTGGCAATATCGCTAATGGTATATGGCCAGTTTTGCGTATTTAGTAGTCTGGCCGGATTATAAACCTCATAATTGTTTTTGTACTGGCTAAAATCAACGCCTCTTGGAAAAAGATACAAAGGAACAATCGGATTATAGTAGAAACCCTGAAATGGACGGTTGTTTACGGCTTGTGAGATATAATTGGCAGAAACATCCAAAGATAATTTATTTTTAAAAAACTGGCTCGAGTTGCGTACCGTAAAATTGTATTTATCCAGTTTATTGTTCGGGATGATTCCGTTAGAGTTGGTATTTTCAAAAGAAAAATAAGTCTGGTTGGTTTCTGTGCCTGTTTGTACAGATAAAGCATTGATCAAAGTTCTGCCGGTATTGTAAAACGACTTAGGGTCGAATGTACTTGGAGAAGCCAGTTTGCTACCCCAGCTAAAAGGGGAATTTACAACAGGCTTTCCATTTTCATCCACTGTTGTTTCACCATAAGTATTTTGAAGTTTTGGTATTAAAAACGGGTTTTCAAAGGTTGTATTGGATGAAAAGTTAACTGTTGTTTTTCCTGCTAATCCTTTTTTAGTCGTAATTAAAATTACACCATTAGCACCCTGGCTACCATACAATGCAGCCGAAGATGACCCAGGAAGTACCGTAATGCTTTCAACGTCGTCCGGGTTAAGGTTTTCAATGGCATCGCCTCTGTCCTGGCCGCCAAATACACCTCCAATCTGTGCACTGTTGTTGCGTGGCATCGGGATACCATCAATTACATACAATGCATTGTTGTCGCCGTTGATAGATTTATTTCCACGCAAAACAACCTTAGTTGAACCGCCAACACCGGAAGAACTACGGGTGATTTGCGCACCGGCTACTTTGCCTGATAAACTATTGACTAAACTCGCATCCGGTACGTTCCTCAGTTCATTGCCGCTAACTGTTTGTACGCCATACGTTAACGACCGGGATTCCCTCCTGATGCCTAAAGCTGTTACCACAACTTCATTTAGGTTGTTTGTAGCAGGTACAAGGCGGATGGTAAGGGCTGTTTTTCCTGCAACCGGCACTTCCTGGTTTTGGTAACCGATATAAGAAAAAACCAAAACGGCATTTTCGGGCGCAGTAATAACAAAAGCACCGTTAACATCTGTTGATACACCGGCCGTTCCGTTCTTCACTTTTACCGAAACACCAATCAATGGCTGGCCTTTTTCGTCTAATACTTTTCCGGAGACATTAATGTCCGCAGCTTGGAGCTTTAACAACGCTGATTTAACCGCTATCGGTTTTAAACCTGCGGGATATGTAGAAATGCCGGCCGAAGCATCCAGGTTAAAAATTAACACAGATGCAAAGGTTGCTGTTAAACATAACTTTGGAAAGCCCTGTTTAACAGCAGTACCGGTTAGGTATTTACTGATTTTCATATAATAATAGGATTAAATTAAAAACTATGGCCTGCCCGAAAGCAGGTACTGTTAATAAAGAATGAGTGGTTTATCTTGAGATTGAGGTATTGGTTGTCAAGATTATAAGTAGTTTTTTTTCATCATAAGCAATTAAATTGGTGTGGTTAAATAGTTATATAAAAGGTAAAAATGAGCCAATAAATTTTTCTTCTGTTTTCAATTTCAAGTCCTGCTAAATTTTTACCTGGTAAAAGAAGCATTGCCGTTCTTACTTCAAAACCAGCAAAATTTGAGTAATTTTTAAATACCCTGTTCCTGATGGCATAAAATTTAAAGTACCGACTAAGTAAAAAATAATATTTTAAACTTCCTACTTCTTTTTAAAAAATTTAAAAAGTTTTTTATTTCTCATATTTTTATCGGATATATGTAGAAGATTGTACCTTAAAAAATGACCGCCAATCGTATAGAACATCTACTTAACCACAGTAATTTAATTAAATGCTTGTATTACAATGAGGTATTAACCAGTGCCGACATCAGTAACTACACAGGCAAAAGCATCCCGCATACCATTAAAGTATTGAACGAACTGATTAAAGAAGGTTATGTGGCCGAAAAAGGCTTTGCCAATTCAAGCGGAGGGCGCAAGCCCTTGAATTATTCGCTGATTGCCGATACCCATTATTTGCTTTCCGTAGCGATGAACCAGTTTTCGGCACAAATGGTGGTGGTGGATATGAACAACAACTTTGTAAGCAATGTTGTCCGCTACGAGTTTGACATACATCTTTTACAGGCCGAAACTTTTGTAGCCCATCTAAAAAACTTTTTGGAAAACTGCGGTATCCCCAAAACCAATATCCTCGGTATCGGCCTTACGATGCCGGGTTTTGTAGATACGGAGGCCGGTGTAAACTATACTTTCCTAAAAGTTAGCGGCCATACTTTGGTCGAATACATCCAGCAAAATATCTCCATCCCGGTTTTTTTGGACAATGATTCTACCGCTATTGCCTTGGCCGAGCAAAAGTTTGGCGTAGCGGCACACATTAAAAACGTGATGGTGCTTAACCTGGGCTGGGGAATTGGTTTGGGGATGATTTTGAACGATAAAATTTTCAGGGGAAACAACGGTTTGGCTGGGGAGTTCAGCCATATCCCGCTTTTTAAAAACGGCAAGCTTTGTAATTGCGGCAAGCACGGCTGCCTGGAAACAGAAGCTTCTTTAATTGCCGTAACAGCAACTGCAAAAGAAGGCATCCGGCAAGGGCAAATTACCAGCCTGGCCAATTACAAAGAAGTTGACGCCGATGTAATTATTACTGAGGCAATTAAAGGTGATGTGTTTTCTGTGAAACTGATCTCGGAAGCGGCGTATCATGTTGGCGAAGGTTTGGCTATCCTCATCCATTTGATGAACCCGGCCGCTATTGTTTTAAGCGGAAAAGGAAGCGTGGTAGGAAAACTGTGGCTGGCACCAATCCAGCAGGCCATCAACGAGCATTGCATCCCGATGCTGACCAATTATACCGAATTTATCATCTCCAACTTAAACACCAAAGCGCAATTGATTGGCGGCGCGGCGCTGGTGGTCGAAAACTTTGGCAAAAAACTGGAAGATAAATTGGCAGCCATAGAAGAAAGCGCTTATGCAAACTAATTTTCATCACCAAAAAAAGAGTGCTAAAAGAAGCATTGTGCTTCCATAAAAATTTACCATCATTTTAAACTGGATTATATTGCAAACTTCAACCAAACCAACAAAACTTAGTTTTTCAAAAACAGCAATCGTTGCAGCTTGCAGCCGGGCAATTACCCATGCTGTTTTTATCACTGTTTTTTTAGTGTCGGCAGCGCAGGCACAAACTGTTTACGAATTAAATTCCGGTTGGAGATGTGCACCGATTGCCGAAGCGAAAGAAAGCGGAACTGTTTTATCTCAAAATAAATTCAACCTTGAAAAATGGATGGCG
>NZ_CALMAT010000164.1:8303-18612 GCF_937859865.1 uncultured Mucilaginibacter sp. | reverse complement strand
ACACATTTTTATGGGGTAAAAGAAGCATTATTGTTTTGACTAAAGGGGGTTTCGGCTTATCTTTTATCGACACTATGGATATTTTATTTGTAAACTAGTTATCAAATTTATCGCCTGCCTTTTATGATGCCAAATAAAAAACAGTATTTCACTATTTGTTTTATATTATCACTATGTCTATCCTGCTTAAACGTAGTAGCACAGAAAAACTTGATCTCATCGCTTAATGAAGCTGTAATACCGCTACAGACTACAAAAGCTGATAGTAGTTTCGGCGACCTGCAGAAGCTCGACAAGGTTATAGCTGAAAAGAGAATTGTTGCATTAGGAGAAGCGACCCATGGAACAAGCGAATTTTTCACCACGAAAGAACGGATGATAAAATATCTTATCACTGTGTATGGTTTCAAAACGATCGTATTTGAAGCAGATTTTGCCGGAACATTCGCAATGAATGATTATGTGCTATATGGTAAAGGAACGGTGAAAGAGGGATTTAGCAAAATGATTTTGGGAATTTATTACAACAAGGAGTTTCTCAATTTAGTAGAGTGGGTCCGAAATTACAACTTAAACAAACCGACAGGAGATCAAGTGAAGTTTTACGGCTGCGATATGCAGTTTGCCTTCAATTCCGGTGAAACCTTAAAGGGAAAGCTAACCAAACTTGGAATATCATTATCACCGCAGGCAGCAAAAGGACTTGAATTTATAACGCGCTGGGCTTTTGTAAAACCAGATAAAGAAACGCTCTCTTTACTGGAAAGTTTAAAAACAGAATTGTCAGCCAGCATTGCTGGTGACATTCCATCTAAGCGTAGTGCCGACCATCAAATTATAAATTCAGTTATACAAACGATTGATTATGCTAAAGCTGCGCCTCTTCAATATAACCTAAACATCATACGCGACAAGTATATGGCAGATAACATTAGCTGGATCTATGATCACGAAAATCAAAATAAAACAATTATTTGGGCCCATAATCAGCACATAGCCAAAGATGTAACGTTAAATAATAATTTGCCCATGGGCTATTATGTAAACGAAAAGTTTGGTGCCGGTTATTATGCAATGGGGTTTGGGTTTAATTCAGGCTATTTGAGTGGATGGAGCAGTGAGCAAAGGAAATCGGTAATTTATACCATTCCGAATGTTCAGTTGAAGAACTCCAGTGATTTCGTATTTGCACAAGTTTCTGCTCCTAACTTCATTATAGATTTCGGGTCAGCATCTACTGACCCAGTTATTAAACAATTCCTAAATACTAAAGTATATTCCCGCGCCATCGGAGGCACCTACGTTGAAAAACTTCATGCTGACGGAAAAGGTACTTATCAAATGTTAAATAAAATGTATGATGCAATCATCTTTATTAGAAATACAACCGCGTCCACTCCACTTAAATAATCACCTAAACTAAGCCTGTGTATAGCCAAAATGTTTACAACGAGGTCAACTTTAAAAACGCGCTGTCCTTTGTATTTTTTATGGAGCCATGATCATTTATCAGATTATTACCGTTATTGTTTTGCTGACTACCGTTTTCGCTTATGTAAACGATAAATACATTAAATGGCCGTCTACCATCGGCATCATGGCGCTTTCGCTGATGGCATCGCTGATCATTGTGATGGTTGGTAATTTTGAACCCACGTTAACAGCAAACCTGGTAAAGTTGGTCAGTTCCATTAACTTTGAAGCGGTTTTGCTTCAGGTGATGCTGGGTTTCCTGCTTTTTGCCGGCGCGATGCAGGTAGATTACCAGAAGCTACGAAAAGAAGCCTTGCTGGTAATGGTACTGGCCACGCTTGGTGTTTTTATATCTGTTTTTTTGGTGAGCGTGCTTTCGTATTATTTGTTCAATTTATTTCAGGTACACCTTCCGTATATTTATTGCCTGTTGTTTGGCACGCTCATTTCGCCAACCGATCCAATTGCAGTCATGGGGATTTTGAGAAAAGTTGGCATTCCCGAAAGCCTCGAACTAAAAATAACCGGCGAATCTTTGTTTAACGATGGCGTGGCCGTGGTGCTGTTTTTAACCGTAACAGAAGTAGCCGTGATGGGCGCCGATCAGTTAACTGTTTGGCACATCAGCAGTTTATTTTTACGGGAAGCAATTGGCGGATTGGTTTTTGGCACAGCGCTGGGTTATCTCGGTTATTTTATTTTGAGATCAATTGACAATTACCGGGTTGAAGTTTTGATCACGCTTTCTATGGTGATGCCCGGTTACGCGCTGGCCAATTACCTGCACGTTTCTGGTGCGCTGGCCATGGTTGTTACCGGTTTGATGCTGGGCAATAAGGTAAGGAATACGGCTATGTCGCGCAAATCCTGGGATTATTTGGGCAAGTTTTGGGGTTTGGTAGATGAGATATTTAATGCCGTGTTGTTTTTGCTGATGGGTTTTGAAATGCTGGTCGTTAAAATTACGTTGCCGATCGTAAACGTTGGCCTGGCCATGATTTTTGCCGTACTTTTTGCCCGCTGGGTTTCGGTACTTTTTCCGGTTTGGCTTTTAAAAGGCAGGATAAGGTTCGAAAAAAACGCTATAACGATACTTACCTGGGGCGGTTTGCGTGGTGCCTTGTCCGTCGCGCTGGCCTTGTCAATCCCCACAGCGATGCACAAAAACGAATTTGTGCTGATCACTTACATCATTGTGGTCTTCTCGATCATGATCCAGGGTTTAACGATTGGCAAGTTGAGCTATCGGTTGCGGTGAGGATTTTTGGTGAAAATCTTAATCCCCAATACTTCTTTTACCACACCAATTTTTGCCTGGTAAAAGAAGCATCAACCCAAACTTAAACACCAACCGCAGGCAGTTCAAAATAAAAGCGGCTGCCTTCGCCCACTTCGCTTTCTACGCCAATTTGGCCGCCTTGTGCGCCGATGAAATCTTTAGAGATCGCCAAGCCTAAACCCGAGCCAGATTTGTTTTGCCCATCTGTTGGCACCTGGAAATAGCGGTCGAACAGGCGTTCTTTGTATTTTGCTTCAATGCCTTTGCCATAGTCTTTGACCGAAAACTCAATCATTTTGCCAACCGGCGCAACCCGGACCTGGATTTTTGATTTTGCCGGGCTGTAACGCAACGCGTTCGACAAAAAGTTGATCAGCACCCAAGCCGTTTTTTCCACATCGGCATGGATATCGGGCAGCTTTGCTGGGATCAATTGTTCAATCACAACGCCTTTTTGCTGCGCCTCAAACTGGATTGCTTTGATGGCATATTGCACAATTTGTTCCGGCTGTGTCGGGATAAAATTAAGCTGGATGTTGCCGGTTTCAATTTGCGAAAGGTCGAGCAGTTCGTACGTGATTTTCAGCAAACGTTCGCTGTCTTCGTTGATGTGCTGCACCAATTGTTCCTGCTCTTTGTTCAGTGTGCCAATACGGTTATCGGCCAGCAGTTTCAAACTCATCTTAATAGCAGAAATTGGTGTTTTCAACTCGTGCGAAATCGTAGCGATAAAATTAGTTTTGGCTTCGTCGCGTTCTTTAAACTCAGTGATGTTGCGCAAAATATAAACCTTGCCGGCTGATTTATTGGCAAAAGTTAACGTTTCGTTAATGTCGTTATTTATATCCGGAACGGTGATTTCGCTGGCTTCTAATTGGAAATGCGAATCTTTTCCATCAACTACAATTTTAAACGGTTTTCTAGCCTTTGCATCGTCAATAATGGATTTAAACAAATCATTGTTTTTGGTAATTTCTGCAACCGATTTTCCTTCCAACTTTTGATCGTTTAGGTTCAAAATATTTTTGGCCGCCGTGTTGCTAAACAGCACTTCCTGCTTTTCATTTACACCGATAATGGCATCGTGCATTTGCTCGATTATGGTTTCGATACGTTGCTTTTCCGACATTATTTTCGACAAATTGCTGTTTTCCCACTCGTTCAACCGTGCAGCCATAGCGTTAAATTCGTTGGCTACTTCCGCAAACTCGTCCCTTTTTTCAAAATGGATGCGCTGGTTATAATTTTTCCGGCTGATTTCGCGGATACCTTCCAGCAAAGTATTTAAAGGGTTGGCAATAAAACCGGGAAAGTTTACGCTGAAACTAAACAGCACCAAAAAGGTAAACGTGCCGGCCAAACCCAAAAACAAAGTTGCTTTATTAACCGATGCCTGCGCCTGGTCGTTTTTGCGGACAATCGCTTTCATGTTCAAAATTTCAATTGTGCGCAAACTTCTCCTTGCATTTTTTTCGGCATCTTGTTGTTGTGCAATTGGTGCCGATATGTTTTTTAACCCGGTAAAAGAAGCACGCAGGTTTTTTACCGCTTCGGCTTCGCCAACTTCCGTAATGTTGTTTTCTTCGCGGATCAATTGCTGGTTAAAAGCGGTTTGTGCCGAAGCATTTAGCGGCAAAGTATTTTCATCTAAAACCGAACGCATTTCGCGGGCGAAGTTTAAAGTTTCGTAATTGTCCTTTAAAATTACTTTGGCACTGTTGGAAATTTCGTTGATGTAGAAGATGGAAACGGTGCCAAAAAAAAGCACGACGATAAACAAAAAGCCGAAGCCTAAACGAAGTTTATTTTTTACTTTCATGATAATATCACTAAATCGGTTTCAGAAACAGCTAACTTTTTAAGCAGCTCGTTAAAGGCTGTAGTTTTCAAAATCACCTGGTATAAATTAATATGTGGTTTGCCGATGCAAATGGTGGTAACTTCCCGTTCCTCAGCTATTTGCACAATCGTTTGCGATACGTCATCGCTTTTTATTTTCAATACTTCGGCCCCAAGTTCCGTTGCCAGTTTAAAATTGTTGATGAGGTGGCGTTGCTTGTCCAGCTTGATCTTGTCTAAACTTTCGCTGCTGCTTTGCACATAAAGCACGATCCAGCCCGAACGGTAATAGGAGGCCAACCGCGCTGTTTTTCGGATCACGATTTTGGCTGTTTCGGCGTTGGTTGAAATACAGGCCAAGAATTTTTCGGAACGCAATTTAATCTGTTTCGGGACTTCAACCGCAATCTTTCGTTCCAAATGGTGCGCTACTTCTTTTAAGGCCAGTTCCCGCAATTGCAAAATCCGGTCGGGCTGAAAAAAGTTTTGCAAGGCCAGGTTGATCTTACTTTTGTTGTAGATTTTACCTTCTTTCAACCGGTCAATCAATTCGTCTGCCGTTAAATCAATGTTGACGATTTCATCGGTCAGTTCCAGTATCTTGTCCGGGATCCGTTCGGTGATCGCAACACCGGTTATCGCTTCCACTTCTTCATTAATGCTTTCTAAATGCTGGATGTTTACGGCAGAAATTACGCTGATGCCAGCTTCCAGGATATCCAGCACGTCCTGCCAGCGCTTGCTGTTTTTACTGCCCTCAATGTTAGAATGCGCCAGTTCGTCCACAATTACCACTTCTGGATGACGGTTTAAAATCGCCTGCAAATCCATCTCTTCCAGCTCTTTGCCTTTGTAAAAAACTTTTCGCTTTGGGATAACGGGCAAGCCAGCCAGCAAACTGTGCGTTTCGGCGCGGTTATGTGTTTCGATGTAACCGATCTGCATATCAATACCGTTTTTGATCAACGAATGTGCCTCTTGCAACATGCGGTAAGTTTTACCCACACCGGCGCTCATGCCAATGTAGATTTTAAACTTGCCTCGGCGCGATTTTTTGACCAGTTCGATAAAATCCTTAACGGACGGATCGGTGTGTTTTTCTTCTGCCATCAGTGTATCATATGTAAATGTTCATTGATTGGACCCAACACAAAGCACGAAAACATGGAAAGCGATTGCAGCACGACGATGACGAAAAACAGCAAAACGCCGAAGCTGACAGTATCTGTTTTTAAAGTGCCTGCTGAAGCTGGCGTATAAATTTGATGACGCATTAAACCGGCAATGTACAAACCGCCAAAAATCGGGATAAAACGGCCGCAAAGCATGGCAAAAGCAGTGGTTAAATTCCAAAAAATGGTGTTATCGCCCAAACTTTCAAAACCTGAACCGTTGCCGGCGTAGGAGGAAGTGAACTCGTACAAAGCCGTGGTGAAGTTGTGCGGGCCGTTATTACTGAACCAGTTTAAGTTGGCATTTCCGTGGAAAATATATTGAAAAACGGAAATCGTAACTCCGGTTAAACCCAGACAAACCAAAGGCTGAAACAAAAAAATGATCATTGCCGCCTGGATTTGCCGCATGGTTACTTTTCGGCCAAACAGTTCCGGTGTCCGCCCGATCATCAGCGAACCGATAAAGATGGCAATGATGAGAAAGATCAGCATGTTGATCCAGCCGCTGCCAACGCCGCCAAAAAAAGCATCAATCTGCATCCCCAACAACATATAAATTCCTGCAGTTGGCATATAACTATCATGTGCAGAAACGGTTGTTCCGGCAGGAACGGCAATGTTTAAACCGGCATAAAAAGAAGATAAAGTTGAACCTAAGCGTGTTTCTTTGCCTTCCATGTTTCCCTGGGAAATATTAATGCCGAGTTTTTGCTGCTCTGAATTGCCACGGATTTCGCCCAGCATGATGGGAACGGTTAGGATGGCCAAACCGATCAGCATAATGCCGATGATCATCCATGCCAGCTTCTTTTCATCCAAATAAAAACCTACCATAAACAGAAAAGATGCCGGTAAAAGAAGCACCATCACGATGTGGATAATGAACGAAAATAGGTTTGGGTTTTCGAAAGGATGCGCATCGTTCGCCCCAAAAAAACCGCCGCCGTTTGAGCCTAATTCTTTGATCGGAAGCATGGCTGCAACCGGCCCGTTGGCAACGGTAACGTGTTCGCCCTGCAAAGTGGTGATGGTTGCCGGTTTGTTAAAGTTCATGGGCACGCCGCAAAACAACAATAAAACCGCAGCGAGGATGCAAAGCGGCAAAAGCACACGCGTTACGGAAAGAAGCAGATCGTTGAAAAAGTTGCCGATACCTTCTCCTGATTGTTTTACAAAACCACGCACAATCGCCACACCTGCGGCCAAACTGGTTGCCGCGCTTACAAATTGTAAAAAGGTAAACACGCCGATCTGCGTAAAATAAGTGGCGCCGCTTTCGCCGGAATAATGCTGCAAATTGGTGCTGGTAAGGAAACTGACCGAAGAATTAAAGGCCAAATCCCAACTCATGGAAGGGTTTCCGGCTGGATTGAGCGGCAAACGGGCTTGAAAAACTAGCAGTAAAAAACCCATCAGCCACCAAATTAAATTGATAGCAATTAAAGCGAGGCTGTATTGCTTCCAGTTCATGGATTTACTGCTGTCAATCCCGCTAATGCGAAAAATGAATTTTTCAACAGGTTTCAAAAAATCAAACCAGGTTTGTTTTTCCTGATAAACGGCAGCCATGTATTTGCCATAACCAGCAGCAAGCAGCAATACAAGGGCAACCAGGATTAATAATGCGACTGATTGTAGATACATAATTTATTACGGTAAAAGAAGTATATGTAATTTTTGACTTCTAAAATGATATAGCAAAACTTGTAGTAATGAGCGGGCTGGTGTTAACTAACCTGCCGCCGTGTTGCATAAATATTGGATTTTTACTGTCATATATTTTCCCTTCTATCCTGATGAGGGCGTTTTTTAATGGTGCATAATCTAAGTTGGCCGAGTAGCCGGTAGTTGTAAAACCTTTTGGCGCGCCCACAGCAATCAGTACATTGTTTTTGTCTTGGTAATACTCGATCCGGCCTGCCATAGCCCATTTGTCTGTAAATTGGTAACGGGCAATTGCAACCGGTAAAAACACCTGGTAGTAATTTGTACTTCCTTTAAATTGTTGCTGGATGCCATAATCCAAGCCTGCGGTAATGCCAAAGGCTTTGGTAAGCTGAAAAATCCCGTAAAAATCATTATAAAACCTTCGGACGCGAACCGAATCGGCTCCTTCTGTTCCCAAATAATTACTGTAGTTTAAACTGATTTTATCATTTGGTTTCCAGGTTATTTCGAAACCACCGGCAGGCTGGCTGTTGTCTGTTTCCCGGTTGATGCGCTGCCAGCCGTTTAAATACAAGCCAACCAAAGTTAGTTTATTGTCTTTTGAAGTGTAAGTAAGCTTTGCGCCTGATTCGTAATAAGGCGTGTTGTCTGATAAAATGTTGCGGGTCAGGGTCCAATCATCTTTGGATACCGCGCTTTCAAAACCGATATGCGAAGAAAATATACCGGCATCAACCCAAAGGTTGGCCGTTTTAGAAACTTTGATGCCTGCGTTGGCCTCGAAAATATTTTTTAATACGCCTGGTTCTGTGGCCAGGTTGGCATTGGTGTAAGTGCCAGCCATCAAGGCCAGGTTTCCACGGAGGTTGCCGTTATCGTAATTAACTTTTATAAAACCCAGGTTCAGGTTCACTTCGTTGCTGCGGTTGTGCGAATAAACAAAGGGCGGCCGGTTGTTATCGGGCGGGCGGTTAAAATCATAACCATAATAAATCTCGGCATAACCACTGACGGTGAGTTTCCCGGATGTTTGCAGGCTGTCTTTCAGCTTGCCTTCTGTTACAGTTTTGTCTTGCAGTTTGCCTTCTTTTTTGGTGCTGTCTTGCAGTTTGCCTTCTTTTTGTGTGTTTTGTTGTGCCGAAGCGACCAGGCACGGACACAAAGCAATGGCAAGGAGTATTATTTTTTTCACTTTATTGGATTTAAACTTTTGCGCTTGTCCGGATTTTTTATCAATCAGATCATGATGCTTCTTTTACCCCATAAAAGTTTGTGGCGTTATTGAGATGGCCATCATAAAATTATGGGCATAAAAGAAGCATTATCAAATTTTAAATATATAAACAAACTCGAAGCTTAAAAACTATAGTTGGTTAAAAGCGTACGATCAAATCCATCGCTGCCGAATACTGGTCTTTCTTCGTGCCGTTGTCATAAGGGGTAACACCATCAGCATAAGCACGTTCGTAACGAATTTCGGGACGAATGCGGAAATACGTGTTAAAACTGTGCACAAAACCAATGGTATGATCAGAATACGAAGTAACGTAACCGGTGCGGTTTCCCTGGCGGTCGTTTAAATAACCGTTACGGATCGAGACATAATCTTTGCCCGAAAGTTTGATTTGGAAATAGTTGACCGCGCCAATCGCACTTGCCGTTCCCGGGATTAGGCTGCCTGCACCAACGCCAGTATAAAAAGGCTGCGGCGGGCCTTCAATTACAGTTCCGCCAACCAGCGCATCTTTTTGCCAGATGTAGTAAGCTTCAGTCATCATGTGCAAAGTGTTGTTAAAACGGTGGCCCCAAGTGGCAACTACCATTTGCAAATCATCGTGGTTGTCTTTGTATTTCCCTGCGCCCAACGAGTTGATACCTGCATAAACCGAGTTGTTGTTATTGTTGGAAACCCAGCGCGCCATCAGCAAACCGTTCACACTGGCGGCATTGCTCCAAACTGCAACGTCATTTCCACCGTGGATACCAGCTTCTAACTGCCAGTGCGCCCCTAATTTAAAAGTAGCCTGCGCACCGCTAAAAGTATAAGGGTCAACCGTAAACATCAGCGAGTGTGTGTACAGGTAATTATCCGGTGCCCACTGTGCTTCAATATCGGCAGGAGAAATAAAACGGCCAACTTTCAGCAACATCCCATCCGCAACTTTTGGGAAGTAAGCCAAAGCGTAAGCCTGCGTCGGGTCGTAACCGTATTTGTTGTTTTTGCCTAACAACTGATTGCTGAAAATACCTTTAGCAATGGTATAACGGTAATCTGTACCGAAAATGTTATCCACCAAAAAGCCTAAAGAAACATGGTCTGTTTGTACGGTGTTGGGCTGAACTTCCATGCGAATAATGGCTTGATCAAGCACAACAGTGTTTGGCACAATATCATAAGAAGTTGGCGCATTAGAGTTTTTAGACGAGCTGATGTTGCCGCCCGCATCAATCCAGCCATAAATCCTGAATTTTGATTTTTTGGTGCCTAATGCTTTTTGAAACGGATAAATCGGCGCAGTGGCATCTATTCCGATAAGCGGTGCGCCGTCCCACTCGCTGCTGGGGAACGGAGGCGATTCTAAAGGCGAAGGCAATGATCTTGCAACCGTGTCTTTTTTTACTTCGGCAGCACTTTGGGCTTTAATTTGCAACGAAATAGCTGCAATAGTTACTATTGACAATAATAGTTTTTTCATTTTTTGTTAGATAGAAGATGTATGAGTTTAAGTTTATTTTTGAAGTGCGTCCAGCGCAACGTTTAGTTTAAGTACGTTTACTTTTGCCGGACCGAACAAGCCAAGCAAGGGTTTTTCTGTGTGTGATGCAACCAGTGCGGCCACTTGTTGTTCGTTTAGTTTGCGGTTTGCAGCAACCC
>NZ_CALMAT010000164.1:2008-8293 GCF_937859865.1 uncultured Mucilaginibacter sp. | reverse complement strand
CTTCCTGATGCGGTAACCAAATCAACCGGAATATCACTTTTCTTTAAATATGGGTGATATTTTAAAACGGTATCAATGCGGTTGCCCACATCTTTTAAATAGTCCGGGTTGCTCGGGCCTTTGTTTGATCCTCCGGAACCGGCAGCATTGTAAGCAACTGCCGAAGGACGGCCCCAAAAGTATTGCGGCTTGTCAAACTTTTGGCCGATGTTGGCATAACCAACCACTTTTCCGTTTACGGTAATGGTTTCGCCGTTGCCTTGGCCTTTAGAAAGTTTGCCGATAAAGGAAATCAGCACGGGATAAATCACACATAGTAAAACCGTTAGCACCAGCGTTAACCGGATGGATTGAAGCAAATATTTTTTCATTTTATAATGATTTTATAGGGGTAAAAGAAGCATGTGCATTAGACCATTGTACCAATCAACAGGTCTATTAATTTGATGCCGATAAAAGGGGCAATCACGCCGCCGAAACCGTAAATCAATAAGTTGCGGCGAAGCAAAGCACTCGCGCCAATCGGTTTGTATTCCACGCCTTTTAAAGCCAGCGGGATCAGTAGCGGAATAATGATCGCATTGAAAATTACGGCCGAAAGAATGGCAGATTCCGGGCTGTGCAAACGCATGATATTGATGCTTTGCAAAGCAGGAATGGAAGCAATAAACAAAGCCGGAACGATGGCAAAATATTTGGCCACATCATTGGCGATAGAAAAAGTAGTCAGCGTTCCGCGGGTAATCAGCAACTGCTTGCCGATTTCTACAATCTCGATCAGTTTGGTTGGGTCGTTGTCCAAATCCACCATATTGCCGGCTTCTTTTGCAGCTTGTGTTCCGCTGTTCATCGCCACGCCAACATCGGCCTGGGCCAAAGCGGGTGCATCGTTTGTTCCGTCGCCCATCATGGCCACCAATTTTCCGCTGTTTTGCTCCTGTTTGATGTAGTGCATTTTATCTTCCGGTTTAGCTTCGGCAATAAAATCGTCCACACCCGCTTTTTCGGCAATAAATTTTGCCGTCAGCGGGTTGTCGCCCGTTACCATTACTGTTTTTATGCCCATTTTTCTCAGGCGTTCAAAACGTTCGGCAATCCCGGTTTTGATAATGTCCTGCAGTTCAACCGTTCCTAAAACCACTTCATTTTGAGAAACTACCAGCGGCGTACCGCCATTGCTCGAAACCATTTTTACACGTTCGGCCACATCTTCCGGATAAGCATTTCCGGCATTAACGGTGAGGTTGCGGATGGAATCAGAAGCGCCTTTACGGATACGCAAACCTTCCGGCGTGTTGATGCCGCTGGAACGGGTTTCGGCCGTAAATTTGATAAACTCGGAACCGGCAGGAACCTGCAACGAAATGCCTGGTTTGCCTTGTTGCGCCAGTTCGATAATAGATTTTCCTTCCGGCGTTTCATCTGCCAGAGAAGACAATACGGCGGCCTTTACCAGGTCATCTACCGATACTTCTTTTACCGGCCAAAAATTGGTGGCCTTACGGTTGCCAATGGTAATGGTTCCGGTTTTATCCAGCAACAACACATCAATATCGCCAGCCGTTTCTACCGCTTTTCCGGATTTGGTGATCACGTTTGCACGCAGCGCACGGTCCATTCCGGCAATACCAATGGCTGATAACAAACCGCCGATGGTTGTCGGGATCAGACAAACAAAAAGCGAAATCAAAGCCGCAATGGTGATTGGCGTGTGGGCATAATCCGCAAAAGGTTTTAAGGTTACGCAAACAATGATAAAGATCAGCGTAAAGCTGGCCAGCAAAATGGTTAAGGCAATTTCGTTTGGTGTTTTTTGGCGCGATGCACCTTCCACCAAAGCAATCATTTTATCCAAAAAGCTTTCGCCGGGTTCTGTGGTAACTACTACTTTGATCTTGTCGGATAAAACCATTGTTCCGCCGGTTACCGATGATTTATCGCCGCCTGCTTCGCGGATCATCGGTGCAGATTCTCCGGTAATGGCCGATTCATCAATCGTGGCCAAACCTTCGATAATCTCGCCATCGGTTGGAATCGTATCGCCGGTTTCGCAAACAAACACATCGCCTTTTTTTAATTGGCTGGAAGAAACAGAAGTGATGCTGCCATCTTCGCCGATTAATTTGGCCGGTGTTTCTTCGCGGGTTTTGCGCAGGCTGTCGGCTTGTGCTTTACCGCGTGCTTCGGCAATGGCTTCGGCGAAATTGGCAAACAACACGGTTAAAAACAGCACCAGGAACACCACAAAGTTATAGCCGAAAGAACCCTGATCGTGGTGGCTGTAACTGTAGATGGTAACGTACAACATGATGACTGTACCAATCTCAACCGTAAACATCACTGGGTTGCGAAGCATTACTTTTGGATTGAGTTTGACGAACGACTCTTTGAGCGCAGTTTGCACTAAAGCTGGTTCAAATAATTTATTAGAAGTTTTCATTTTGATATTGAGGGGTGAGGCTATTTAGGCATTGAAAAATACTCTGCCAGCGGGCCTAAAGCCAGTGCAGGGAAATAGGATAAAGCATTTAATACCATGATGACGGCAAACGTCATGAGGCCAAAGGTTACGGTATCAATTTTAAGCGTACCGGCAGATTCGGGCACATACTTCTTTTGTGCCAGTAAACCTGCGATGGCAACCGGACCAATGATGGGCAGGAAGCGGCCCAACAGGATAACGATCCCTGCGGATACGTTCCAGAAAACGTTGTTATCACCTAAGCCTTCAAAGCCCGAACCATTGTTGGCATTGGAGGAGGTATATTGATACAGCATTTCGGAGAAGCCGTGGTAGCCGGGATTGTTTAACCAGGTTGATGGTTTAACCGCCCAATTGATGTTGGCATGTTCTGTCAGGATATAGGAAGACAAGGCAGTGCCAGCCATAATCAAAAACGGACTGAGCAGCGTAATCAAAGCGGCAATTTTAACTTCCCTGGCTTCCACTTTATGGCCTAAAAATTCGGGTGTGCGGCCAACCATCAATCCGGAAATAAACACCGCGATGATGAGGTAAATAAAATAGTTGAGCAACCCAACGCCGCAGCCGCCAAAAAACCCGTTGATCATCATGGCCAAAAGTTCCCACAAACCGGTAAGCGGCATGGTACTATCGTGCATACCGTTAACAGAACCGGTTGAGGTAACGGTGGTTAGAGTACTCCAATAAGCAGTTGCGGCCGGGCCGAAACGTACTTCTTTGCCTTCCATTGCGCCTGTGGTTTGCGAAATGCCCATTTTGGCAATGGCCCGGTTTCCGCCAATTTCACTAAAAATAGTGGGTAAAAGAAGCATCAGCACGCCAAACATCATCACGCCAAAAATGATCCAGCCCAGCTTCTTTCTTTTGATATAATAACCAAAAGCCAGGATCATGGCCACAGGGATGATAAACTGTGCGATAATCTCAACCATGTTGGTCAAATAATTCGGGTTTTCGAGCGGATGCGCAGAGTTGGCGCCAAACCAGCCGCCACCATTGGTGCCGAGATGTTTAATGGCGATCATCTGTGCCGCAGGACCGCGCGATACATTCAACGTATCGCCTTGTAACGACATAAATTGGTCTTTACCTGCGTAGCTGCTTGGCGTACCGTTAAAGGTTAATATCAAAGCGATGACGATAGATAAAGGCAGCAAAAGGCGGGTAATGATTTTGACAAAATAATTCCAAAAGTTGCCCAAATCTGTAACGGTTTTATCTTTAAAAGCTTTAAACACGCCAACCGCACAGGCAATACCGGTGGCAGCACTGGTAAAATGCAAGAACATAAAGATAAAGTGCTGGGTAAGATAAGTTGCACCGGTTTCGCCGGAATAATCTTGCAAATTACAGTTGGCCACAAAACTGATGATGGTGTTGAAGGACAAATCCGCCGTCATACCCGGGTTTTTATCCGGGTTTAGCGGCAACTTATCCTGATAAAGCAGTACAAAAAAGCCATAAACCAGCCACAAAATGTTGATGGTCATCATCGCCTTTAAAAACTGTTTCCAGTTCATCGGCTCGTTCGGGTTGATGCCCGAAAGTTTAAAAAGAAAGCGTTCAAACGGCTTTAAAAAATCAGTCCATACCTTTTCGCCGGCAAACATTTTGGCCAAGTATTTCCCCAGCGGGACAGCAATCAAAAGTGTGATGGCGAAGGATGCAATGATCCCTAAGAATTCGGTGTTCATTGTAAATGTTGATTAAAAATTTTCGGGTTTGAGCAGTACGTAAACCATATAGGCAAATACTGCGAGGGAGATAATGAAGAGTGCTAACATAATTTTCAGATTTTTTCGAACCAGTCAATTGTTTTAAAAATAACCCAGCAACTAAGCAGCAGGGCAAGGAAAAGGAGTAAAGTGAGCATGGTATTTTAATTATTTTTTATCAGCATAGCCAAAACCAGTACCAATAAAATTGTCTATAACTATTCTATTGATTTTGAGTAAGTTAAAATTGAACTTATTTGGAAGAGCAGTTACAGCACCTATCATAATGAAAGGTTTTTTTCATTTTAATAGGGTTACATACTGTTTTTACCGGGTAAAAATTGGTGAAAGTTTGTTTTTGCTTTCCGGGTTGCGGATGAGAAAAAGCTTCTCTGAAAAGACGAGAAAAAGCAAAGACCAGCGCATAATTTTGACTGTATAATTAGCTTTAAAAGAAATTTTAATAAAAAAATTAAATAAAGCTTAAATAATTATCAAAATTATCCTAATTTACCGCTGATTTAAGTAAAAGAATTAAGTAATTATCAAAAAGTTATGGATTTAGACCGAAATCTGTTTCTCAATCTAAAAAAAGACATTGCAACTACTGCTTTTAAATTGATTTATGGTATTTTTTTGATTATTCTTTCCAGATTTATTGATTAAATTATCTAAAATAAAGGAATTAATAAAGAATAGTCCAAAAAGTGTTTCTTTCTTCCAAAAACATCTTTAAACATAAACCAATAAATGCTAAAACTAAAAAATTGCCTATGAATACATAAAAACCTGCCCTAAAAGAAGCATCAGCATTCAAACTGCTTTTGCCAAAAAAATCCTTCAATTGCCAAACCGGTCTTGATTTTTTGGTATCGGATCAATTGTCTTCATCTATTTTCAAACAACAAAAAATCTACTCACATATGCAAAAAAGCTATACCCTAAATGTGCTTTTAATCAGGCTGATGCGCTCGTCAGTTTTACAGTTGCCAGCCATTATTTTGCTTTCGGGCGCAGTGTATGCCCGGCCTGGTTTTACCTCAAATGTTTTAAACAGAAATATTTCGGCCAACCTTAAAAATGTACCGATAAAAGAAGCATTCATTACGAAAGACAAAGATTTTGTAAATGCCCGGCAGGAGCGTACCATCACCGGCAAAGTAACTTCCAAATTGGATAACATTGGTTTGCCGGGCGTAAGTGTAATTATTAAAGGAACCAACAAAGGCACGGTTACGGATATGGATGGAAAATACAAGATTTCCGTTCCCGGGAGTGCAAGTACATTGGTTTTTACTTACATCAGTTTTGAAACGCAGGAAGTAGTTGTCGGTAGTCAAAGCACGATCAATATCCGGTTGCTTGAAAGCTCTAAAACGTTGAATGAAGTGGTGGTAACTGCCGCTGGCATCAAACGCGAAAAATCTGCTTTGGGCTATTCGGTAACCACGGTTACTGCTGATAAACTGGCGCAAAAATCAGAACCTGACCCTTTGCGCGCTTTAACCGGTAAAGTTGCGGGCGTTAATATCCAGTCTTCGGGTGGCGTGGCCGGTGGCGGAACAAATATCACCATCCGCGGAAATTCTTCGCTTAACGGCAACAATCAGCCTTTGTTTGTGGTGGACGGCGTTCCGTTTGACAACTCCAGTTTTGCTAATGTTGGCGCAACAAGTGTTGGCGGATCAGGCGTTACCAACCGTGCTTTTGATATTGACCCAAACAACATTCAAAGCATGACGGTGCTGAAAGGTGCCGCAGCCGCCGCGTTGTACGGATCGCGGGCGGCAAACGGCGCAATCATCATCACTACCAAATCCGGCAAAAAACAAAGCCGGAAAGGGACAGAAATCACGTACAGCACTTCCTACGCTGTTGAAAACGTTTCCGGTTTGCCGGATTATCAAACCAAATATGGGCAAGGCACCAACAACGATTATCGGCATGGCGTTTATGCTTCCTGGGGCCAGCCTTTTCCGGGCGTACAAAGCATCATCCCAACGCGTGCAACCATTCCACAGCAGTTAACGCGGCAGTTTCGTTCGGCCGTTTTTCCGCAGTTTTATCAGGCTGATGGTGTTACGC
>NZ_CALMAT010000164.1:955-1998 GCF_937859865.1 uncultured Mucilaginibacter sp. | reverse complement strand
GTGTTACGCCGATCCAGGTTCCTTATCAATCTTTTGCTAAAGAAAACGTTAAGAACTTTTTTCAAACGGGCAATGTTTATGAAAATGCACTTTCTATTTCTTCCGGGAGCGAAAAAGGGAACTTCACGGCCGGTTTTTCCAGAACGGATAACACCGGCGTTGTACCGAATAATACCATCAACCGCACTTCCATTAATATTGGAGGGAACATCAAATTAGAAAATAAATTTTACGCAAGCGGTTCGATCAATTATGTAATAACCGATCAAAAAACACCGCCCATTGGTGGTACAACCGGTTCGATCATGACGGCTTTGATGTACACGCCAACCAGTTACGATTTGACCCATTATCCTTACGAAAACCCGATTGATAAAAGCAATGTGTATGATTATACCGGCGTGGATAACCCTTACTGGTCTGTCAAACACAGCGTTTCTACCAGCAATGTTGACCGTTATTATGGCAATCTGGTTTTAGGTTTTGATCCGCTGCCCTGGCTCAACATCCAAAACACGGCCGGGTTTAATGCTTACACCGACAGAAGGGTGAACGTACGCGGAAAAGGTTCGTCTTCCTATCCAAACGGCAGTATTACGGTGGATAATATTTACCGGCAGGAACTGGACAACACTTTTTTAGTAACGGCAAACAAAGCATTAACAAGCAATTTGAATTTACGCTGGATTTTGGGCAACAACATTAACCAGCGTTTAACCAACCGTAATGCTTTTTATGGCGATGGCATTATCGTTGCCGATTTAAACACCATCAACAATACCAGTTCTGTTACGCCAATTCAGTTGCTCAACAACCGTAATATTTCGGAACAAAGGTTTTATGCTTTTTTTACCGATATAACTTTTGATTATAAAAACTACGCTTCCTTAAACTTAGTTGGCCGTAATGATGTATCGTCAACCCTGCCGCCCAACAACCGCAGTTATTTTTATGGTGGCGCCAACGGTTCGTTCATTTTTACCAAAGCCTTAAATATGCCGGCCAACATTTTAAATTTTGGCAAGATCAGGGGCGGTTATACC
>NZ_CALMAT010000164.1:0-945 GCF_937859865.1 uncultured Mucilaginibacter sp. | reverse complement strand
GTTATACCCGTGTTGGAAACGAAGCAACACCTTATCAAACAGCAGAATTTTATCTCATCAATTCGCCTTTGGGCGCAACTTCCGGAGTTGGTTCTATCGGTTCGCCTTTTACTTCCACCAACGGAACTTTTAACTCGGTTACACAAGCTAACTTGTTAACGAACGCCAATTTAAAGCCGGAGTTTATTACGGAATTAGAACTTGGAACAGAACTGCAGTTTTTTGATAACCGCATCGGCATTGATTTTACTTATTACAATAAAAAGAGTACATCGCAAATTTTTGAAGTAACGGCCGCGCCGTCTTCCGGTTATACTTCACAAATATTGAACTTGGGAAAAGCAACCAATACGGGAATTGAAATGGCCATAAACCTTTCGCCAATCCGTACGCCGCATGGTTTTAACTGGGATATATCTTCTGTTTTTACCCGAAACCGAAATATTATTAATGATTTGGGCGGCTACAAACAGTTTGTTTACGGCGGCCCGAACGGGACCAGCAGTGTGCATATTGTTGGCCAGCCTTACGGTTTAATTTATGGGAATGCTTATGCGCGAGATAGTGCCGGTGATATTTTGATTGATCCAAACACCGGCAAGCCTTTGGTGTCTGGCGCGTTGCAACCCATCGGCAACCCAAACCCTAATTTTATTTTGGGCATTACCAACAACTTTACTTACCGTAATTTTTCTTTAAGTGTTTTGTTTGATTGGAAGCAGGGCGGGCAATTATATTCAAACACGGTTGGGCAGATGCTTTCGCGCGGTGTAACCAAAGATACCGAAAACCGCGAGTTTCAGATTGTTTCACCAGGCGTTTTGGGCAATGTGAATACGTTAAAACCAATACTTACTGCTGATGGAAAAACGATTCCGAACAATGTAGGGATTTCTTACGAAGATTACTTTTTTAACGGTGGCTTAGGGCCGGGCGCTGTAGACG
>NZ_CALMAT010000163.1 GCF_937859865.1 uncultured Mucilaginibacter sp. | reverse complement strand
CAAAAATTGCGCAGGAATTCTACTGATAGGCCGTATTTGAATGTCTTTATAAAAAATTTCTGCACCTTCTGATTGGATTTGAAGCTTTCCTTTTTTAAGCGGAAGTACTTGTCCTTTTTCCTGTTGAGAAGAATGAAACAGCACCATCATTACCTTTCCGTTAACTACATGAACGCTTGTATCTCCATGGCAATACAAATCCAGCGTATTCCATTCGCCTGAAGGATTTTCTGCATTGGTTTGCTTTAAACAGTGGCGGCCAAATTTACCAATAGCGCTAAAAGTAATTGGTTCGCCGTTTGGGCTGTAAACAAAAGTAGAATCGGGTTTCCGAACTACTTTTACGGTTTCCATTCCGCCGGCACAACCCCAGTAATCGCCGCAGTTACCTTCTTCAAGCTGAAATTCCTGTGAACGCATCCAGGAACCATAGTCAGCGCCGTGCGGGCCAACGGCAAAATACAGCAAACCGCTATCTTTTTTCTTATTCTTTTTTTGTCCCCAGCTTAAATTTCCCCACTTAAATTTAAGCTGAAAATGAAAGTTTTCGTATTCTTTTTGAGTGGAAATACCGCCCCAGTTCTCGCCCGAAACTCGGATTACGTTTTCGCCTGCTTCTTTTACCACTGTAAAAACATGTTTCGGATCTTTGTTTAATCCAACTGGAACGCCCGTAATTGCTTTTCCCGTCGAATCCATATCCGGCGCAATATAAGAATCCCAGCCTTGCAAATTTTTGCCGTCAAAAAGCTTCGTCCATTTTCCGGTAGTCGGTTGTGTTGCTGTAAAAGCTGCAACTAAAATTAAAGGCAGTAAAAACAGCATTAACCATTTTTTATCTTTCATAAACTGGTTTTGATTGAGGTTTAATTTTTAAAATTAACTTTTTTGAGCTTGCTTTTTTATTCCGTAAAAGAAGCACCACGGTTTAGATTAAGGCTTAGTATGGGTAGCAACCGATTTTGAAGTCCGAAAGCCAATCCACCAGACATTGCGGCCAGGGATGTACAGCATTTAATTTAGAACGGTTGCCCGTATCGCCGAATCATGAAAAGATATTTTATAAAAAGGCAAAAACAATAAATTCACCCAGTTGAGATGCTAATATAATGGTTAATGGAACTTATTCCTATGAAAAAATTTCCTTGGGTTGTCAATTTAAAAAACGACCGTTAAACGATAATTATATTTTGGCCAAATCTTATCTCGTTAATTTTCTATTAAAGCATCTATTTGGCCAGACAATTTCTTTTCAAAACCATCAGGATGGCCCTCTATAACACTTACTATTTTTCCTTCCTTATCAATAAGGTAGAATGTAGGCGCTGAATATGCACGATAGGCGTTCGCCACATCAGCTCCATTTGGATACATTTTATTTGTTATACGCTGGCTTTCCTTAAATTCTTTTACTAATTTTTTGCTGTCTCTGGTACTCAGACTAAGTAGCACAAAGCTCTTATTTTCATATTTCTTTTGAATGTTATCCAAAGATGCCAAAGATTGAATACAGGGAACACAGCCAACAAAGAAAAAATCCATCAATACAATTTTACCCTTAAATTCTGATAATGAAGTTTTCCTGTCATCGGTATCGTATAGGGTCCATTCGGGTGCTGTTGTGCCTGGCACCAATAAAGTTGTCTGCTCTATGGGTTTTTCTTTGAATGGGTGAAATCCTGCAGGTACAGCAAAATAAGTCGCATTAATTGTATCCTGCTCCACTTGATAATTGAAATAATTTTCTTCTATGTAATAGTCAGCAACATCTTTACTGAAGTCGGCCGCCCTGACCCGGTTTAATATCCTTAGGGGTAAGCCCGTCGCCTTATCAATAAACAGGTGTCTGTATACGTACACTCGATCTTTGTTAATAAGGGTATCTTTAACCTTAATAATGAAATGATAGCTATTAAGGGTGTTAACAATGGTATCTTGGGATCTCACAAGTTTGGAGGGATTTTTATTTAGAAATGTTTTTATCCAGGTTAACTGGCCAGGCAGTGACTGGTTAAATGTCATTGCTTGTTTATTGCTCGTTTGGTAAGTACTGTCACTGGAAGATAATGAATTTTGATTTTTTCCTGAATATAACTCTATTATCGGCACTTTCATACCACTATATTTAAACTCATGCCTGAAAAAATAACCGATGTCCTTATCTTCAGCTTTCTTTAAGAAGATAAATTTTTGTTCATTTATTAAGGTATCACCAAATTGGAGTTGCTATCTTTAAATGGACAATAGGTTAAGGGAAAGACTTAACTTTAGA
>NZ_CALMAT010000162.1 GCF_937859865.1 uncultured Mucilaginibacter sp. | reverse complement strand
GCCGATTGGAAAGAGGGAGAGGACGTGGTAGTTTTGCCAGCCATCAAAACAGAAGATATTCCGGCCAAGTTTCCAAAAGGGTTTACCGAAGTGAAACCTTATTTGAGAATGACGCCCCAGCCTAACAAGTAATTTTTAAGATTAGTTGGATACTGTTTTTACCGCATAAAATTCATAATCTTTTTTTGTTTTAATTATTTGCATTTTTCAGTTTAGTTTTTTTAAATTAAACCACTAATTTAATTCTAAGAAAATGTTATGAAAACTGGAAAAGTAAAGTGGTTTAACACTCAAAAAGGTTATGGTTTTATCGTTACCGATGATGGTAAAGATCTTTTCGTGCACTTCAAAGATGTACAAGGCGGCGTAAATGCCATTAAAGACAACGATGATGTACAATATGATGTGGAAGAAGGCAGAAAAGGGCTGCAGGCCGTAAACGTAAAAAAAGTTTGATATAAGGAACATATACCTAACTCTTTGTAAAAGTCTTTCAATGGTTGAAAGGCTTTTTTTATGCCTTTAATTTTGGTTGGTGCCAAAATCAATCAACCTAAACAAAGCAACAGCGAGGCGGTTAAAAATACATGAAAGTTGCTTACCAAGATTTACAACATAAGTTTGAAAAAATACTGTTGCAACACAATTTTTCTGCCGTAAAAGCAGCATTGTGTTCAAAAATATTTGCCCAAAATAGTTTGGATGGAGTTTACTCGCATGGCTTAAACCGTTTCCCGGTTTTTATTGATTTGGTGAAAAATGGTTTGGTTAAACCGGAGGCAGAGCCGGAAATTTTAAGCGAAAACGGCGCGTTGCAAGTTTGGGACGGCTACTTAGCGCCAGGAATTTACAACGCTTCTTTAGCCATGAAAGCGGCAACCGATCTGGCAAAAACAAACGGAATTGGTTGCGTTAGCATCAAAAACACCAACCATTGGATGCGCGGTGGCACTTACGGCTGGCAGGCTGCTGATGCCGGTTGTATCGGTATTTGTTTTACCAATACCATTGCCAATGTGCCGCCTTGGGGAGGAAAAGAACCGCGGTTGGGCAACAATCCGTTGGTAATTGCGGTGCCAAAAACAGGCGGACATTTGGTTTTGGATATGGCCGTTTCGCAATATTCGTACGGTAAACTGCAGGAACACGAGTTAAACGGGCAACTTTTGCCTTATCCCGGCGGTTATGATGAAGCAGGAAATTTAACAACCGATGCCGCAGCCATCCGAAAAACAGAACGCGCTTTGCCGATTGGTTTATGGAAAGGATCGGGGCTTTCGTTGATGCTGGATGTGGTTTTAACAGCTTTAAGCGGAGGAAAATCAACGTCAGCAATCACCTCAGCAGGAAAAGAAGCTGGCGTTTCGCAAACTTTTATTGCCATTTATCAGCCTGATCTTCATCAAAACTTAATCGAACAGATTATCGCTTTTACGAAAACCAGCGAACCGGTTGAACCAAATGGCCAAATTTTTTATCCCGGAGAAAAAACTTTGATCACCAGAAACGAGAATTTGGCAAAAGGCATTCCGGTGAACGAGGAAATTTGGAAACAAGTTCAACAATTATAAATCCGCTTACCTCCTTAAACTATTTTTTGCGTTTCTCATCCAACTCAAAAATGTGATGCCAAACTGCATGAAACCTTTTCAATTAAAATTCCTGTTGGTTCTTCCGCTGCTTTTTTGCGTTTCTTTTGTTCAGGACGATGCTTCTTTTACCGGTAAAAATTTCAGTTTTAAAGCCGAGGTTTTGCAGCGGGTAAACCAAGTCCGCGCGCAGGGCTGCAATTGTGGCACCACTTATATGCCGCCGGTTGCACCTTTGGTTTGGAACGATCAATTGGCTTCTTCTGCTGCTGCACATGCGCAAGATATGGCCAACAACAATTATTTTAGCCACGAAAGCCGGAATGGCGACCACATTCAGCAACGGTTTGAAAAAGCCGGTTACACGCCTGCCGGTTTTCAGCGTTATATGATTGGCGAAAATATTGCCGCCGGGCAGCAATCCATCGAACAGGTAAACCGGGAATTGTTTAAAAGCGAAAAGCATTGCAAAAACCTGATGAACCCGGCTTTTAAAGAAGTTGGTGCTTACGTGTACAACTATTATTGGGTGGAGGATTTTGGCGGACGTTATCCTTTTTCCGGTAACAACTTTACTTCGCGTTAGCCGAAGTTATGATACTGTTTTTACCGGCATAAAAACAGTATCAAAGCTTACCACATCAAATCCAGCAACGCTTCGTAATCTTTGTCGGCCATTTTGTAATTGCTTACTGAAATTTTATTTTTTTGGAAGCTTTGCAGGATGTTTTGCTTTTGTGAGAAATCAATTCCTGCTTCGGAAAGCTTGACGGGAACATCAATGCAGCGGTAAAAATCCTGCATCTTCTGCACAAAAGTATTCACCGTAAAATCCGAATCTACGTTTTCCAAACCAAAAACATGTTTCGCCAAAAACTTAATCCGGTTTAAATAACGGTATTGATGATATTTTAACCATGCACATAAAACAATCGCTAAAGATGCACCATGCCCAATTTCATATAGCACATCTAAACTATAGGCCAGGCAACTGATGCTTTTATCAGAATAATTTCTACCCGCGCTTAACGTATCATTTAAAGCGATTGTTGCAAGCCACATCAGGTTGGCGCGCAACTGGTAATCGCCCAAATTTTGCATCACTTCTTTACCATTCTGAATGCCTAAACGGATCAAGTCGGCCGTAAAATAATCAGTCAAAACAGCATCGCCTTCGTTCAAAAACTGTTCGATTGCATAAGCAATCATGGTGGAAACGCCGAAAGCGGTTAGTTTGGCCGACACCGTAACCGAATAATACGGATCTAAAAAAGCGGTTTTTGGGTAAAACAAAGGCGAACTGAAATCTTTTTTGATGCCGGTTTCATAATCGCACAAAACCGAAATGTTGTTCATGGCCGAACCGGTGGAAGCAATGGTTTGGATATTCAAAACCGGGAGTGCTTGCTGCGGTGCTTCTTTTAGCATATAAAAATCCCAAACCGAGTGGTTGCTGTAAAAACCTGCCGCAACCGCTTTTGCCGTATCAATTACCGAGCAGCCACCAATGGCGATCACCACTTCGGCACCATAATCTTTCGCTAATTTTACCGCCCTGTCTGCATCCTGGTAGGTTGCGCTAGCCTTAACACCTTCAAAAGTAACGTGGTCTAATCCAACCATATTCATCAAAGAAACCACCCGTGCATACAACCCGTTCCGCTTTGCCGAACTTTCTCCGATCACAACCAACGCTTTTTTCCAGGATATTTCTGCAGGCAACTGGTCGGTAACTTCCCGTCCAAAAATCACTTTTGTAGGATTATACTGAACAAAATTTTCCATCAGGCTAAGATAATCCGAATTTTGAATTTTTACAGAAGCTTTTAAAATCATAACAGTTGGATGCTTCTTTTACCATACTTTTTTATTGCAAATGCTTTTGCTTTTCGTTATCGTAAATTAAATATATTTACAAGCTTAAAAATTCAAAAACTATCTTTTACATGACTGCTACAACATCTGCAAAAAACAGAAACATCCTTTTTTTAGTGATCGTTGCGGCTTTGGGCTATTTTGTTGACATCTACGACCTGGTGATTTTCTCGATTGTTCGGCTTCAAAGTTTCAAAGACATCGGCGTAAAACCAGAAAACATGCGTACAGACGGCGAATTTGTATTGAACATGCAAATGGGCGGACTGCTTTTAGGAGGGATTTTGTGGGGAATTATCGGCGATAAACTGGGGCGGATAAAAGTATTGTTCGGTTCGATTCTGTTATATTCAATTGCTAATTTTCTAAACGGTTTAGTGCATTCGATCGAAATGTATGGCATCGTCCGTTTTGCTGCCGGCATTGGTTTGGCAGGAGAATTGGGCGCCGGGATTACTTTGGTAAGCGAAACTTTAAGCAAAAAAAACCGCGGCTACGGCACGATGATGGTAGCCGTTG
>NZ_CALMAT010000161.1 GCF_937859865.1 uncultured Mucilaginibacter sp. | reverse complement strand
GTCATGGCCGGCGCAACGGTAATCGAATCACCGGTGTGGATTCCCATCGGGTCGAAATTCTCAATCGAACAAATGATGATTACGTTATCGTTGTTATCGCGCAGCAGTTCCAATTCAAATTCTTTCCAGCCGATAACCGCTTGTTCCACCAAAACTTCGTGTGTTGGCGAAGCTTGCAAACCGCGACTTAAAGCCGCATCAAACTGCTCTTTTTTATGCACAAAACCGCCGCCGCTTCCGCCCAACGTATAACTCGGACGGATCACCAGCGGAAAACCAATTAACTGTGCGGCTTCTTTTCCTTCCAAAAAAGAGTTGGCAATTTTAGAAGGCGCCACGCCAATGCCAATCTCCACCATCAACTGCCGGAACTCTTCGCGGTTCTCTGTTTTTTCGATGGCGGCAATATCAACACCAATAATTTTGACGCCGTATTTTTGCCAAATGCCGCGTTCTTCTGCTTCTTTGCACAGGTTTAAAGCGGTTTGTCCGCCCATGGTGGGCAGCACAGCATCTATTTTTCGTTCCTGTAAAATCTGTTCTAAGCTTTCACAGTTTAAGGGCAACAAATAAACATGGTCGGCAATGACTTTATCCGTCATGATCGTGGCCGGATTGCTGTTGATGATGGAAACTTCAATCCCTTCATCTTTTAAAGACAAAGAAGCTTGCGAACCGGCGTAATCAAACTCGCAAGCCTGGCCGATCACAATTGGGCCGGAACCGATAATTAAAACAGAATTGATGGAAGTGTTTCTGGGCATTGTGCTTTTTTTACGGGTATAATTTAAGCGCTGAGCCAGAATTTTCCTTGCTAAATCATAGGAAAATCCCGACTTGTTTGTCGGGATGCAAAGGTAGTTTTTTTGACGGGTTTTATCGGCCTAAAGTGAAATTTATTGGCATGGTGTAAGCAACCCTTACCGGTACGCCATGCTGTATTCCCGGATTCCATGGGGGCGATTCCCGGATAACCCTTACCGCTTCTGCATCAAGTTCCGGGTCAACAGTTTGCAGGATTTTTATATCTTTTATGCTTCCGTCCTTTTCTATCACAAAGCCTAAGATCACTCTTCCTTGTGCATTTCTGTCTCTTGCCCCTGGAGGGTAGCGGATGTTTTGAGAAAGATAATTGCCAAAAGCCCTTTCACCACCTTTAAAAGTTGGCAATGCTTCTTTTACCGTATAATTTTTAGTGTTCCCGCTTTCATCGGTATTGGTGCCTTTAATAAATTTTCCGTCGGCATATTCTTCTGTAAAAAAAATTTTGCTTTTGTTTAATGTGCCTTTCCAAAGGCCGTTTCTTTTTCCATTTTTCACGTCGCCTTCTTCCTCAACATATTTATAATCGTTGTCAAAAATGGGATAATGCCCGTTTCCGTCTTTAACAATTTCTACACCGGTTGAATCATACACGTTTTGAATGTTTTCACCAGCCATGAAATTAGGTGCACCTCCTGTACCCTCAACACCTTGTACACTTGATTGATAGTCCATCGACCGGTACAATTTTCCATTCGGGTAATAATCATAGACCACGCCGGAAATCTTTCCTTTATTGTAATTGGCAACCCGTTTTCTCTTTGTATTGGAATAATAACTCAGCATCATCCCTTCTAATTTTATTGGGTCCACCGTGGATGATTTGCCAACTAATTTCGGCTTGCCATTCTTATAATATTCCAAAACATTGTACAAAACCGATCCCGAATCTGGTTCTTGTACAATCCTGATAAAATCAGCACTATCTTTCAGTTTGACTTCCCGCCCATCATTCTTTAAAAAATAAACGTTTTGCTTTTTCTGTGCGAAACCATCCAACACCAAAAAACAAGCGATAAAAGAAGCATAGTAAAATTTAAATTTCATAGAATGGGTTTACTTGTTGTACCGATGCTGTTTTTAGCAATGATAATTATTTTGCTGCTAAACAACATAATTTTTACCTGCTAAAAGAAGCATACCAATAGAAAAAATATTATGTTTGAAAAGACAGACAGTTCCGCAAAAACCATGAAAATTAAAAATTATACTTTCTTTTCTCTCAGCTTCATATCGCTTGCTTTATTCAATTCTTTTCCTGCAAAAGCACAGATCAAAAAAGCAAACGATCCGGTTTATCAAAACCTCGACCCATCCGTAAAGCCGGGCGACAATTTTTTTGAATATGCAAACGGCGGCTGGATCAAGAAAAACCCGATTCCGGCGGCGTATTCCAGTTGGGGAATTGGCAATGTGGTGAGCGAGGATTTGCGCGACCGACTGAAAAAGATCAATGAAGATGCCGAAAAAGCTAACGCG
>NZ_CALMAT010000160.1 GCF_937859865.1 uncultured Mucilaginibacter sp. | reverse complement strand
TATGGTACATTTATCTTCCATAAAAACTATGTTAAACCGTTTTTAAACAGCTTCTGAGGAAGTGCTGACCTGCGCCCGGACCGAATGGCTGGCCACTATAGTTGCAGTTATCAAAACGGCATAGCCCATCTTTTTTAATAACTTGTATTTGGATAAAACATTTTTCTTAATAAGGCCCGTGTATGCTAAGTTCATGATAACAGTATAAATATATACTGCCAAAGGTAGAATTGCTGTTTGAACGGTAATTGGAAAAATGCGAACAGGTAGCTTAATTTTTAAATGATAAAAAATAGTCGGGTACGTGAAATTTAGTAGGTGAAGTCTTTACGATAGTCTGGAAGGTATTGTTAAAATGCGCTTGGTCGTAAAACTGATTGGTCAATGCCAGTCTGGTTAGCGTAACACTGCCGGTTCCAGGATAAGCAATATCATCTACTGCATCACGCAGCTTGATAATAACAGCGAGCTGTTTAGGGGTTAAACCAATAGATGTTTTAAATAACTTTTGCAGGTATCGCACCGAGCAATTTAGGGTAGTGGCCACTTCTGCAATAGTTGTATTCCCATGGGTATTTATCATCATTTGGGTGCCTCTTGTAATTAAAGAGCTGGCTGTACTAAAATTTAACAAAGGGTTAAAGGCTGCTATTACCTGACGGCAAATCAATGTATGGGTTAAACCTTCTACAATCTTCAATTTGTCAAAAGGCACAAAACCCATATCAGTGGTGGGCACAATTTGGTCGGTATAAAGGCTTAGATTAGCAGATAGAAAATGTATGGGCGTCCATGGGTAAAGTTGAACCATTGTTGCCTTGGTAAATGGTTCGATGCTAACACTTAGCGCTTCGGTCATCTGTCCGCAAAAATAAACGCCTGCTGGCAAGAGCTTATCTATGTTTTGATGCTTAATTTGCAATCCAGGTCCTTGTATAAACGCTAGGTTAAAGCAGCCATTTGGCAACACCGATTTATTAAGTACCGGTGAAGAATTAGTCAGGTTATTTAGTGTCCAAAGTTTTTTAATAAATACTGATAGTTCTCTCCTTATCTGATATTCTTCGTATCGGAACATAATTATTAAACAAGTTTCTTTATTTATCGGTAAATACAGATAGCCAAATTATAGAATAAATCGCTTTTATTGGTAACATGCAGAATTTGAAAAAGCAGAATTATTAAAAGTCTGTTTAAATTTTTATCATATAAATTTATAATGCTTCTTTTATGCCTATAAATTCTATTTATAAAAGCTTTATTGGTACAGAAAGTGTAATAAACCAATGATTTTTATGTGGTAAAAGAAGCATAGAATACATCGGAATAAAATTTAAACAGGCCCTAAGTTTTAAAAATATAGCAGTTGAACAAGTATTGATTACGGCGTTTTATCCTTCAAATCCGAAATCGCATAAGCCTGTTTAATAATCGCGGCCTGGTTACTGCCCACAAACATTTTGAGCGGAATGCATTGGATGTTTTTTGCGGCATTGTATTCCCGAATCGTAGCATTGTGATCTTTTAACATTTGCAACAAGTAAGCGTGATCAAAAGATGAACTTTTAATTTCTTTTAAATCTTGCAGGTTTTTTTGTGCAGTTGCTGATGGTTCTGCCGGTAACTTAATATTATAACTTTCTGAAATTTGATTCAAGTGATTGCTTAATTGCGTGTAAAGCTGTTCGTTTTGCTTGGCAAAATTTTTTACTTTTTGGGTTGAAGCCTTGGTTTCGGCCAGTTTTGCTGCTTCAACCTGGCTGTTGCAAAATATGGAAAGGTCTTTTGCTAACCTTGCATCTGCCGTATCAATCGGTTGTTTTGTAGATGCTGCTGTTGCTATGCTATCGCCCGAAGCTGTTTTTCCGGTTCCGTTGCAGCCATAAAATCCGGTTACAACCAATGTAAGCAGAAGGATCAAAAAGCTATTTTTCATGTTGTTTTTTCTGAAATTAAAAGAAAGTCAAAGTAATCAATTTTTCCTAAATCAAGACCAATCCCAAATAACAATTAGCACGGTGCAACTTCCCAAAACGTTTTTACTTTTATAAATGCAGCACCACGAAAAACATTTACGCAGCTCGGATACCATCCGGGATATTGTGATCGGCATGTCGGACGGTTTAACGGTTCCGTTTGCTTTGGCTGCCGGTTTAAGCGGCGCGGTCAATTCTTCTGCTATTGTCATCACGGCTGGCATTGCGGAAATTGTGGCCGGTTCTATCGCCATGGGCCTGGGCGGATTTTTGGCCGGAAAAACAGAAGCTGACCATTACGCATCCGAACTGCAACGCGAATACGACGAAGTTGCCCGCGTGCCCGAACAGGAAAAAGCAGAGGTAAAAGAAGTATTTGCCGGTTTTGGTTTATCGCCGCAATTGCAAAACCAGGTGGCCGACGAAATGGCTAAAGACACCCACAAATGGGTGGATTTTATGATGCGCTATGAATTGGGACTGGAAAAACCGGAAGCCAACCGGGCAAGGCAAAGTGCTTTGACCATCGGCTTTTCTTATATTGTCGGCGGTATTATTCCTTTATCGCCTTATTTTTTTATTGCGCAATCCAGTGTGGCTTTGTATTATTCTTGCGCGGTAACCGTACTTTGCCTGTTTGTTTTTGGTTATTTTAAAAGTAAAGTTACCGGCCAGGCTGCGTTTTCGGGTGCTTTAAAAGTGGTGGTGATTGGTGCGTTGGCAGCGGCTGCGGCATTTGTGGTGGCAAAATCAATTAATGGGAAGTAAGAGGGTTTTGATTTTATCTGTTCTATAAAAAAGATTTCAATTTTTGAGTTGATGAGGTTTGGCTAAAGCCAATGTTAAGCTTTGTAAGCCACGGCCTAAAGGCCGTAGCAATTTAAAAAATCAAATTTCGCTAAAATATTTTTGCTACAACTGTAATATAAATTGCCACGGCCTTTAGGCCGTGGTTAAAGCAGATAAGCGAATGGCTTTAGCCAAAAAATTGAAAACATCAGTTGCTTGATTTTTATACGATAAAAGAAGCATCAAAAGCTTTCAACCTAAAACTTCAAAAACCTGTCCATTTGTTCTTCGGTGAATTTGATTGTGTCTTCCTGCGTTAAATTGTTCTCCGCATCCATTTCTTTTCGAATAAAAGGAATATGCAATTTGAGCGAAAACACGTGCATGTTCAAGTAATTGCAAACGCCGGTAAAATGATCAACGCCGCGGATGTTGCCATATTTACCTGAAGAAATGCCAACCAATGCTGCTTTTTTATCAAAAAAGCTTGCTGGGAAATCGCAGGCATCCATCAAAACTTTTAATGCGCCGGGAAAGCTGCCGTTGTATTCAGGAATGATAAAAATGAATTTATCGGAAGCATCAATTTGTGCCTGTATGGGTTTAAAGGCTTCGCTGCGTTTTCCGTACAAATCAGTTTTCAGCAAATTATCCGGCAAACTTTCTAAAGATAAAATTGCTGCTTCAACGCCTTTTTCTAACAGCTTTTTTTGGTAATATCCGGCTAATTTTAAAGTACTGCTGTTTGGCCGGTTAGTGCCGGCAATAATGGTGAGCATGGGCAAGTATCGGTTTGGGAATGAAATATTAATAGGATAAAGTTAAAGTTTTCCTTATTCCTCTCTAAGGTAAGTTTTTATTTCGTCCGCTGATCTAACTGCCGCAACACGCCATCCTTCCGCACTTCGGTAGAATTTAGCGCGCGCCTTTTAACCAGCCAGTAGCCAATCCCCAAAACCAGCAGCAAAAAAATCAGCAAAATAAAAAGCTTATAGCCTTTCAATGTGGTAAAAGTACCTTCTTTATCTTCTTCCATTTCCAATTTTATCCCGCATCGGCATCATCCGAAACTTCTGCTGGCGGATAGGTTTTTATTTCGCCGGTATCCAATTTCACCTCAATGTGGTCTTCTTTTTTTTCCTGGCTTTTGTTCACTTTTCCTTCGCCATCTTTGGTCATTACCCGTTCGCCTGCTTCAAAAACGCCGTTTGTCATAATTTTATCGTTTAGTGTATGTGTTGCATAACAGCACTTTTAATTAATAGTTTAAACGATTTGGTTAAATCAGCGTAAAAGTTGTAGCCGTTAAGATAAAAGCCCTATTGCAACGTTATAATGTTACAGCAAACTTATCCACATAAATTCTTTAAGAAACACGGTTGGTTGTGGAAACATGAGGGCTTACAAATTGTAAAAATGTAGGTATCTTGCACCAGTAAAAAAATAGGCATAAAAGAAGCATTGCTTGTAGCACGATGCTTCTTTTACGGCACAAAATTTACGTTGTAATTTATATATTGAGGACTATCAATGAGTAAAATAATCGCGTTGGCTAACCAGAAAGGCGGTGTAGGCAAAACTACTTCTTCCATTAACCTGGCAGCAAGTTTAGCGGTGTTAGAATATAAAACCCTGCTGGTAGATGCAGACCCGCAAGCAAACTCAACATCTGGTATCGGTTTTGATCCGCGGACAATCAAAAACAGCATTTACGAGTGTATCATCAACGATATAGAACCGGCCGAAGCCATCCAAAAAACGGAAACGCCAAACCTGGATTTATTGCCGGCGCATATTGATTTAGTGGGAGCGGAGATCGAAATGATCAACCTGACTAACCGCGAGTATAAAATGAAAGCGGTGCTGGAAAAGATCAAAGACCAGTATGATTTTATTATTGTGGATTGCTCGCCTTCGCTGGGTTTGATCACGATTAATGCTTTAACGGCTGCAAATTCGGTTATCATTCCCGTTCAATGTGAGTATTTTGCGTTGGAAGGATTAGGCAAACTGCTGAACACGATTAAAATTGTACAAAACCGTTTAAACCCGGCTTTGGATATCGAAGGTATTTTGCTGACGATGTACGATGTGCGGTTGCGCTTATCCAACCAGGTGGTAGAAGAAGTGCGCACGCATTTTGAGAACTTGGTTTTTAATACGATCATCCAGCGAAATACGCGTTTAAGCGAGGCGCCAAGTTTCGGCATGTCGGTAATTATGCACGATGCAACTTGCAAAGGCGCCATCAATTACCTGAATTTGGCCCGCGAAATTTTGCGCAACAACGGCATGGTGAAAGAAGAAGACGTGAAGCTGAAAAAAGTAGGGAGCAAATGAGTGCAGACAAAAGAAACGCATTAGGACGAGGCTTGGGCGCTTTGTTAAACGATTCGGAATATGTAAACGGAACGGTTGCAAAAAAAACAAGCCCGGCTGTTGCTGCGCCGGAAACAGAAGGATTAAAATCTGTTAATGCCATAAAAATCAATGAGATTGAGGTGAACCCTTTTCAACCGCGCACTGAATTTGACGAGCAAGCTTTGCAGGAACTGGCCGATTCTATCTCCGTTCAGGGTTTGATCCAACCGGTTACTGTTCGTAAAACCGGCCCTCGTTCTTACCAGTTGATCTCCGGCGAACGCCGTTTGCGTGCTTCTAAATTGGCGGGATTAACGGAAATTCCGGCTTACGTGCGTACCGCAAACGATCAGCAAATGCTGGAAATGGCTTTGATCGAAAATATCCAGCGGGAAAACCTGAACGCGATAGAAATGGCTTTGAGTTTTCAACGGATGATTGACGAATGCAATTTAAAGCAAGACGAATTGGGCGAGCGCGTAAGCAAAAACCGTTCGACAGTTACCAATTATTTGCGCTTGTTAAAATTGCCGCCGGCTGTACAATCTTCCATCCGCGACGGGCAAATTACGATGGGCCATGCGCGGGCTTTGGTAAATGTGGAAGATGCGGCGAAACTGCTTTTCATTCATCATCAAATTATTGAAAAAGGGTTATCGGTGCGCAAAGTAGAAGAACTGGTGCGCGAACTCCAAAAAACACCTGCTAAAAACAGTATCGGCAAACCAACAAATAAACCTTCTTTTCAGGCACAAAAGATACAGTCTGATTTGGCTTCTAAATTCAATTCACCAGTAAAATTAAAAGTCGGGCAAAACGGAAAAGGCAGCATCGAAATTCCTTTTCTTTCGGAAGATGATTTGAACCGCATATTGGAAATGCTCGACTGGTAACATGCGCAAATCCCTGATACTTCTTTTACTGCTATTTTTTTGTGCACAGGTGCTTCACGCTCAAAAAAAACCGCGCAAAAACCGCCGCGATACGGTAAGTATTGACGGCGATACCACAACTGTTTTATCGCCTTTCAAACCCAAAAACGAGCAGCCAAAAGATAAAGTTTACCACCCGGACAGTACGCATAGCCCGCACAAAGCAGTTATTAAATCTTTGATATTTCCGGGATTAGGGCAGATTTATAACCGGCAATACTGGAAATTGCCGATTATTTATGGCGGGTTTGTTGGCTTGGGTTATTCGTACTATGTAGCTCAGACTAATTACAAGAAATATTTAAAAGTTGCTCAACTCCAAGCTGTTGGAGGAAATGTAGATCCTATTTACAATGGTCAAAATGCGACGATCATTGTTTTTAAAGATTTTTACCACCGCAATCGGGATTTAACCATCATCGGCACCGTTGCTTTTTGGGGAATACAAGCGATTGATGCTTATATCGCGGCCAAATTCCAGCATTCGTACACAATGGACAACAACTTAGGTTTTAAGGTTACGCCAACCATGCTCAGTTCGCCAACTTATGCTTACGGCGGTTTTGTTCCCGGATTGAAAGTAACGGTGAGGATGAAGTGAGGTTTCAGGTAAGAGGTTTCAGGTATGAGCTTTTGCAACCGACTTTAAACCATCATTAAAATAGATAAATTTACAGGGGGCTGATAGCTGATACCTCGCACCCCATACCTACTCAAAAAAATGAAAATAGCTTTACTCGGATACGGAAAAATGGGCAAGATGATCGAGCAGGTTGCCCTGGAGCGCAAACACGAAATCGTTCTGAAAATTGATCATCATAACTTACAGGAATTAACGGTAGAAAACCTGCAAAAAGCAGAAGTTGCGATTGAATTTAGTACGCCACACACGGTTTTAAATAATGTTGCGCTTTGTTTTGAAGCAAACATTCCGGTTGTGGTTGGCGCAACCGGTTGGTACGAAAACTTGCAGGAAGTAAAAAGCGAATGTTTGCAGCGCAATGCTTCGCTGGTTTATGCTTCCAATTTTAGTGTTGGCGTGAATATTTTTTTCCACATCAATAAAATGCTGGCCAAGGTGATGAGCCGTTTCCCGGATTACGAAGTTCAGGTAGAAGAAATCCACCACACCCAAAAGTTGGATGCGCCAAGCGGTACGGCCATTACCATCGCCGAAGGCATCATCGAAAATATGCCGGTAAAAGAAGCATGGGCAAATGTAGTTTCAGGTCAGGTTGATGATGCTTCGCCCGTTACCATTACGCCAAATCAATTGCTGATCGAATCGCACCGGATTGAAAATGTTCCGGGTACGCATACCGTGGTTTACGATTCGGAAGTGGATACCATCGAGTTTAAACATACCGCCCACAACCGCTCTGGTTTTGCTTTGGGTGCGGTGCTGGCTGCCGAGTGGATTAAAGACCGTAAAGGTTTCTTTACAGCCGCCGATCTGTTTAATTTTAACGCCTAAAAACAGTACTTTCGCCATCATAAATAAAAACAATGAAATGGAGATTCTGGAACAAACCTGCTGCCGAAACCAAGAAAAATAAGAAAAGTGCCACGCGCGAATGGGTTGATGCGATTGTGTTTGCCGTGATTGCCGCCACTTTAATCCGTGGTTTGTTTATCGAAGCATTTACCATTCCAACGCCTTCGATGGAACGCTCGCTGCTGGTTGGCGATTTCTTGTTTGTAAGCAAGGTCAATTACGGCGCGCGCACACCGATGACGCCAGTTTCTTTTCCGTTTGCCCATCATACCATGCCTTTGTTCGACATAAAATCCTATTGGGATGGCGTGAAATTGCCTTATTACCGTTTGCCGGGATTCAGCCATGTTAAAAAAGGTGATGTGGTTGTTTTTAATTATCCGATGGACGCCGATTCGCCTTTATACCGCCCGGTTGATAAGCGCGAAAACTACATTAAACGTTGCCAGGGAACGCCGGGCGATACATTAAAACTAATCAACACTCAGGTTTATGTAAACGGAAAAGCAGCAGAAACGCCGCCGGAAAGTCAGACTTCTTACTTGGTGCGTACCAACGGACAGGAACTGAACCCGCAGGTTTTGTACGATTTGCATATTGATCCTTCGCACGGACAAGTTAACGCAACTGATTTAGAGTGGATCATGCCACGAGAAAGCGTGCCGACGTTAAAATCCTATTCCAACATCACTTACATTGCGCCATACATTCAGCCGCCTGGTCAGGCCGATTTGCAGGTTTTTCCACACAATACCAAACTGAAATGGAACGTGGACAATTACGGCCCGATTATCATCCCTAAAAAAGGCTGGACGGTTACACTGGATTCTACCAATTATATGATTTACGAACGTGCGATTAAATTGTACGAAAACAACAAGCTGGAAAAAAGAGGCAACGATATTTACATCAACGGCACCAAAACTAACCAGTACACCTTTAAAATGGATTATTACTGGATGATGGGCGACAATCGCCACAACTCGTTAGACAGCCGTTTCTGGGGTTTTGTACCCGAAGACCACATTGTAGGCAAAGCCTTATTTGTTTGGATGAGTTGGGACGAGAATGCTTCTTTTATGCACAAAATTAGGTGGAGTAGGTTGTTTATGGGGATTAAGTAAGAAAGTGTATGCTTCTTTTATCGAGGTAAAATAGGAAAGGTGTGATCGGAGTTAGATTGCACCTTTTTTGTTTTGTAGTACGGCTATTGATCATTAAGTTTTGGAATTACAGACCAAACAGGTTCTTTTATCTCGACAAGTTCATTAATATCAAAATCAAAATTCTGAAGATTCAAAGTACTATCTAAAACAAAGTCTATGCAATACTGACAATTTTCTTTATGCCATTTTCTTTCACCAGAAAGCCGGGCAATTTGTTTTCCATCCATAGTTCTTCTAACTGTTGGACTAAGAAGTTGAAATTTAGTGTACTTTTTGTAATCAATTCCAAAACTAATTATTTTTAATACCTTCTGAATTTCTCCTATCGATTCTTTAACTGAATCAACAAATTTGCTCATTTCTGGCCCAACTAAATCCTTACCATTATTTCTCATAGAAAAGGAGCTTGAAAAACGTAAACTTTTACCAAAATAGAAAGGCGAATGACCATGATAACTGGTCTTAGAACCCTCGTAAGAGAACAATAATTCATCAAAGGCAAAGGCAGCAGATTCTATACAGTCTTCAATCCTATTTTCATCAAGTGCTATTTGGGCTGATTCAAGAAGTTTCTTAACCGGCTCATAAATTATTAAGGAGAATAAAGAAATACTATCAAAATCTATGTTGAATAAGGGTAGAGTATTTTGTTCAAAAAAATCTTTTGCATTTACTCTGGTGATTTCAATATCACTTTTTGAAGGTAGTAATCCTTTATGTTTAATATTAACTCTCCTTGCATTAAGATTACGCATTGATTCTTTTAAAGTTAACGTTGGAACACTTGTCCAATAATCAAGAAAATTAAAAGAATCTGACTTAATGTTTTGATTTTCTGCTACTAACTTTAGAAACATTTCTATGCTATCATGAAGTGATAGAATTGAAAGCCAAGCAACTGTTTCTGATTGTTTAGACTGGTCAAGACCAATTTTATAGAGGTATTTTATTAACGATAACCTTTTAACAATAATTTCATTATTCAGCATAAGTTAATTTTTTTAAAAAATAAATTGCTCCATATTAAGGATTTCTAATTCAAAAATTGTATTAAATTTCTTTCAATTTCTCCACACCCAACTTCTCCGCTAATTCATTTAAATCCCTAGCAACTGCATCAACCAAAAGAATACCATTTACCTTTCGATTCAGTTTATGAAAAGATAAACTCTTCTTTTATAGATAAAATTTAACTTTCATCTGTTAATCCGTATTCAAAATGCCAGCCCAATTGTTCTCTTTATTCGCCTGCTGCTCTGATAAATTCCTCAGCTAATTGCTGAGACAACCTAAAGTTGGTTTGTTGAATCAAATCAAGGTAAGGACGAAATAAAGGTACAATGCCTTTTTGTTTAGCACTTAACAATACACCTACAGTACCCATGATGGTTAAGCCCAGTTTTTTAGCTAATTTCCGCGCTGCTAAGTCATCCAAAATGATGTAATCGCAGGAAACTTCTGAAGCTAAAGCAATAGCACTCGCTTCACCCGGATCAACATACTGATAAAATTCTTCTTGTAAAGTTTGATTTGCGGCTTGAATAATTATCCAGTTTGGTAAAGGGCTGCCATATTCTTTTGCAATCTCCGGAGTAGTATATACCATTGAAAACAAATGATGCAATATATCAAGTGCGTTAATTTTATCCAGCAAAATAAAACAACTGGTATCTGTTATTACAGTTTTATTTTCCGAAGGAATGTTTGAAGTCATCTAAATCTGCAGCAGCACTAACATCAAAATAATGAACACCATAATTAATCAGGATTTCAGCAAAGTCCCACTTTTTCATGCTACACATTTCTGCCGCCTGACCTAAAGATAGTTTGCCCGATTCATACAACTTAGCTGCAATCAAACGAACGGTTTCATCGTGTTCTTTTTCGAGTAATTCGGGAACTTGCAATGTCATTGTTGCCATGGTATAAATATAAGGGTTTAGTTTAAAAATTAGGGAATGGTAATTAAACGAATTCTTTTAATTATCCTGTAGAACTAAATTTGTAACCCAAAATCCAATCCCACTTCCTACCGCACCTGCCCATCACCACGCACAATCCATTTCTCCGTAACCAATTTTTCTAAAGCAAACGGTCCGCGTGCGTGCAGTTTTTGGGTAGAAATACCAATTTCGGCGCCCAGACCAAATTCGCCGCCATCGGTAAAACGGGTGGAAGCATTGGCGTAAACGGCTGCGGCATCTACTTCATTTAAAAAGGCTTCACACAGGTTTTGGTCTTCTGAAATAATCGCTTCCGAATGTTTGGAGGAATACTTTTCGATGTGCTCCAGTGCTTCTTCGTAACCGGATACTGTTTTTACCGAGCATTTATAGTCGAGAAACTCGCGGCCAAAATCTTCCGGTTTTGCTTGCTGCAAGTAGGGGTAATTGTTGTTTTTAAGGATCGCATAAGCGCGTTCGTCAGCAAAAACCTCTACCTGAAACTCCTTTAATTGCAATGCTGTTTTTAGCAGTAGTTTTTCGGCAATGCTTTCATCCACCAAAATCGTATCCAGCGCATTGCAAACAGACGGGCGCGAAACCTTGGCGTTCACCACAATGGCGGCGGCTTTTTCCAGGTCGGCCGTTTGTTCAATATAAGTATGGCAAACGCCGGCACCGGTTTCAATAACCGGAACTTTGGCATGTTCGCGTACGTAATTGATCAATTGCTGCGAACCGCGCGGAATGATGACATCAATGTATTTTACGGCCGTGAGCATTTCCATAATAAACTTGCGGTCGGTTGGCAAAAGCTGCACGATGTTTTGATCCAGGCCGAAATCTTCCAGTACTTTTCGGATCAACGACACTAAAAAAACATTGGTAAAAGAAGCATCGGTGCCGCCGCGCAGCACGCAAACATTGCCCGAACGGATGCACAAGGCGGCAACATCAATGGTTACGTTTGGCCGCGACTCATAAATAATACCGACAACACCCAGCGGAACGGTTTTTTGTTGGATGAACAAACCGTTGGGCAAAGTTTTTTCGGACAAAAGCCGGTTGGTGGGATCGGTGAGCAAAGAAACCGCAAGCACACTCTCGGCCAAATTATGGATGCGGTTTTCGTTCAACAACAGCCGGTCTTTTTTCGGGTCGGCATCATCCATCCGGTTTAAATCTTTTTGATTTTCGCGGATAATTTCCTGGGTAGAAGCTTTGATTTGCTGCGCTAATTTTTCGAGCAAGAGTTTCTTTTCCTGATCAGCTATTTTGCTGATGGAACGCTTGGCCTTAATTGTATTTTGCAATATCGTTTGGATGGTTTCCATACCTCAATTTAATTTTTTCGCAACCTTAGATTGCTGTTTTTACGTTCTTTTGTCTTGATACAAAAGAACCAAAAAATCAAGAATGCCGGATCGCCTCCGGGCGGCATTCAACCCCACGCACCTGGGCGGCTACCTTGCATGCGGCCCTGGCAACGATAAAAAAACAAAAACTTTCTTTTCAATCCCACCTAATTTATACCGGTAAAAGAAGCATTAGAAAAAACAGCCATCAACAACGCAAGATAACAACCAGGCATCCCGAAGTGGCAGATAGCCGCCCAGGTGCGGGAAGGCCCGGCAAAACGCCCGGAGGGATCGGGTTTGTCTTGATTTCGTTGGTTCTTTTTCATCAAAGAAAAAGAACGTTAAATCCAATTTATTTATAACAACACAATTTCATCCGCATGTGCCACCGTAACTTTTTCTGTTTTTTGGTGAAGCAAAATTTCATCCGAAGCAACACGCGCGCGGGCAACGGCAATGGCCTGGTTTTGCCCGTCTAAAATTTCAACTACTTCGCCGTTTTCAAATTTCTCCACAATTTCAGTAACGCCTACGGCCAGCAAACTTTTTCCGTTTTGCAAAGCTTGTTGTGCGCCTGCATCAACCTGCAACCGCCCCGTAACCAAACTGCCGCTGGCCAGCCATTTTTTTCGTGCCGGGATGTTGCAAGCTTGGGGCAAACAGAGCGTCCCGGTTTTTTCCTGAATGGCGTTCAGTATGCCATCTTCCGTTCGGATACCAAAAATTATTACTTTAATGCCCATTTGTGTGGCCAATCTTGCAAAGGTCAGCTTAGAAACCATCCCGCCCAAACCTAAAGCAGATTTTTCTTTGTTGGCCAAAGACAAGGCGTTTTTATCAATGGCTTCAATCTTCGGGACAACGTTTCCATCCGCATCCAAAACACCGGGAACAGAAGTGCTGAACAGCAATAGCGAAGCGCCAAAACCAACGGCAATCAGCGTAGCCAGTTCATCGTTGTCCGAAAACTTCAGTTCCAAATCGCTCACCACATCATTTTCGTTTGCAATGGGGATGATGTTGTTCGCCCACAGTTCTTCATACGTTTTCTTCAACTGCAAAAACTGTTTCCGGTTAGAAAAATGTGTCCGCTCGCATAAACTTTGCGCGATACTGATTTTATAGGGATAAAAGAAGTATGCGTACCTGCTCAACAACAACGGGTTGCCGATTGCCGCGGCCGCTTTTCGTTCGCTAATGGTTCCGCTGTAATTTTTGATAAAATGTTTGCCCGCGCCAACCGCACCCGAAGAAACCAACACGATGTTGTATTTTTCGTGCAATTGTGCTATTTGCCGTGCAATTTCTGCCAACACAGTTTCGTCCAATTCACCATTTTTTTGGGTGATGGAAGCCGTACCAAATTTGATAACGAGGATTGGTTTTGTCAAAACTAAAAATAATTAAAAGTCGCCTTTTAATGAAAAATAGGCGGTAAAAGAAGCATGGCTTACTTCGCGCTTCTGTACTTTTCCCTTACGGCTTTAAATTCTGATCCGGTTTTCCATTTTGGAAAAACTGCTTCGTTGGCCAGCGTATTTCCCACATCAAACAACAAACGCACATCTTCTACCATGCCAGAGAAAACCCAGGTTTTCGGGTCGTATTCATCAAAAGGCGAATGGTAGCGGTTTTTGGTGTAATCGGCCGCTTTGGCTTTTCCCCAGGCTTCCCCGTGGCCAATCGCATCCACACCAGCTTCGGGATACAAAGACGGAACGCCAACTTTGGCAAAATTAAAATGATCGGAACGGTAATACCAGCCGCCGGAAGGATCAGGCTCGGGCGTAATGATGCGGCCTTGTTTCGCTGCGGAACGTTTGGCGTATTCGTCCATTTCTGATTGCCCGAAACCTACCACAACCAAATCTTTCGTCCGGCTGTACGTGTTCAAAACATCCATGTTGATATCGGCAACGGTTTGTTTTAGAGGGACAATCGGATGCGTGGTGTAATATTCTGAACCCAGCAAACCTTGTTCTTCAGAAGTTACCGATAAAAACAGTATTGACCGTTCTGGTCTGGTTTTCAGCTTAGAAAAAGCTTCGGCCAAAGTAAGCAAACCCGCAGTTCCGGTGGCGTTATCAACTGCACCGTTATAAATAGAATCGCCTTTTACCGCTTCGCCGATACCAAAATGGTCCCAATGCGCCGAGTAAACCAGGTATTCATTGGCAAGTTTGGTTCCGGGCAAAACGGCGACAACATTATGCGAAGTAGATTTTTTTGTGGTGATATTTAAAGTTAAAGAAGCATCCAAACCTAAGTTAACCGCTTTAAAACCCCGTTTTTTGGCAGATTCCATTACCTCTTCTGAAATGCCTGCCAGTTTAAACAGCTTTTTTGTTGATTCCTGCGTGAGCCAGCCTTCCAACAAAGCCCTTGATTTTCCATTGTCCGCAGTTTGCAAATACAATTTTGATTTGGAACCGCTGTTTCGAACGACTGTCCAGGGATAACTTGCCGGTGCCGTATCATGGATAATCAACAAAGCTGCCGCGCCTTGACGTGCCGCTTCCTCGTATTTATACGTCCAGCGGCCGTAGTAAGTCATGTTTTTACCTTTAAAAAGCTTGCTGTCGTAAAAGCCCGGATCATTTACCATCACCACAACCGTTTTACCTTTTACGTTCAATCCGGCGTAATCATTCCAGTTATATTCTGGCGCAACAATTCCAAAACCGGCAAAAATCATTTCAGAATTTGAAACCTGAACCTGATTTTGCACGTGGCGAGTGGTAGCTACAAAATCTTCTAACGTATTTAGGCTGAGGGTACCGTTTTTACCTTTAATTAATAGCGGGCCGGCAGCTTTCGAAGCAATATCCACCATCGGCACATCCTGAAAATAGCTGTTGCCGTTGCCCGGTTTCAAGCCCATTTGCTTAAACTGCTGCTGCAAATAATTGATGGTTTTGGTTTCGCCGGCGGTAAAAGGTTTTCTTCCCATAAAATCATCGGAAGCCAAAACTTCAATCCGCTTGCCTAAACTAACAGCGTTAATTGCTTTAATGGCGGTAGAATCAGTTGCAGATTTAGGGTTTTGCTGACAATAACTAAATTTACCCGGTAAAAACAGTATGCCGAAGGATAGCAAGGAAACAAGAGCTTTCATACGGGCAATGATAGGAGTTTAAAGCAGTTTTTCCTGCATCAATTGTTGCGGTTTTTTAAATTAAACTATTGTGTTTGCGCCATTCGTTTTCTGATAATTTTGTTGCCGGTTTTTATTCTTCCGATAAATCTTTATCTTGCTTCACCAAATCCCGTTCAAAATGATTAAGCCGAAAACGATTATATTTTCTTTGTTGATCACTGCCGTTGCCGCCATGGGCGCCTCGGCAAATTTGCAGGAAACCGCTGCCCAGCCGAAACGCAATTTAAAAGTGCTGCCCAAAAACATCAGCAAAGAAAATCTGGGCAAAGTGATGGATGAGTGGAAAAGCGCTTTAGGCGTAAAATGCAATTTTTGCCATGCCGCTTCTGCCGATAACCCGCGTAAATTAAATTTTGCAAGCGATGCCAAACCCGAAAAAGAAATGGCACGCCAAATGTTTACCATGACCGGCAAGATCAACAAAAAGTTTTTTCATGCTAAAAAAGGCGAAGACGGCATGATGGCGATGGCGGCCGTTAATTGTAACACTTGTCACAACGGGCAGGCACATCCGGAAATTAAGGAATTTGGGGAAACGAAGTAGTTGTTTTCGTTTTGATCCAAACGACAGCAAAAGTCTAATTATACTTTTTATAAGTTGCCCTAAAATCTTGTAGCATTTCTTCAAAACGTTTGGCAACGGTTTTCATAAAGTCTTCGTCCAGCAGTTCAAAAACGCTGTTTACGCCGTCGGTCAAATCCATTTCTGCCACTTTGTAAGTTTGTTCAAAAACGCCTTTTTCAAACTTGGTGATGAACTTGCCGTTCATATAAAAAATAGAAACTTTAAATTCCGGATGTGGCAATTCTGCAATAACACGCATATAAATAGTTTAAAAATAATTTGATACTGAAATTTAGCCGGTAAAAGAAGCATCGCTTTTTGCGGAAACATCTTTTACAAAACCTGCCAACGGGTTTTTTCCGCGCAGCGTGCCCCAGGCTTTTAAAGGAATAAAACGGGCAAAAAGTTCTTCGCTGTACCAGTTTTCGCTTCTGGTTTTTTTAATTACTTCCACATGTTGCGGCGAGCGGTAGGCAAAGTTTTTTACAGCTTCCAAATCTTTCCAAAAAGAAATAGTTGCCTGATGACGAAACGGATCTTCGCCAACACCCATCGAAGTGATATAACCCGGCGCAGCAGCCATGATCGAAGCAATTTTTGCTGCATTTTGCCAGAAGTTTTTTAAGCGGTTTAGGTTGATGGTAGCACGGGTTAAAACGGCAACCGGCCCTACGTAATCGGTTAAGTTGGGCTGGCCAAAAGGTTCCTGCTTGTCCCATTTGCCATGTGTTTGAATGGGTTCGAGCAAAACCGTCCATTTTTCGGCGGTTAATTTTTTCCACCATTTGGAGATAAAAGAGTTTTGATCAAAAGCGTGGAAACTTTCCTCATCTTCCCAAACGGCCAGCAAAGCCCATTGCTGCCAATCGGGGTGGAAATCGAAAGTGCCGTTTTTGCCACTGCCCATCAGTTTATAAAAAGAACATTTACGCTGAAAATATAGGGGTAAACGAAGTATCGCCATTGCCATTAGCGCCAGCGGGACAAATGCTTTCGGGTAACGGACGATGGTTAAACTCACGATCATAGCAAGCGAATTAACGATAAATTTTGCGGAGGCTTTCAAATGTTTTTCATTCCGACACCGGTATGACAGCGCGTTCTGTAACTTTGCGCCATGGCAGAAGATTTAACCATCACGCAAAGCGGAACAAAACAGGAACAATACGAAGCACTGATTCCGCAAATTGAAGCTTTGCTGCAAGGCGAACCGGATTTAATTGCCAATTTGGCCAATATCGTGGCTGCTTTAAAACAACAGTTCAACTGGTTTTGGGTAGGATTTTACCTGGTAAAAGAAGCACAATTGGTTTTAGGGCCTTTCCAGGGACCGGTTGCCTGCACGCGAATTGAAAAAGGACGAGGCGTTTGCGGAACTTCCTGGGCCGAAGCAAAAACGCTGCTTGTGCCTGATGTGGACGCTTTTCCCGGACATATTGCCTGTAGCTCTTTGTCGAAATCAGAAATTGTGGTGCCGGTTTTTGCGGGAGAAAATGTAATTGGCGTGCTGGATGCGGACAGTTCTGAGTTGAACGAGTTTGACGAAACAGACGTTAAATATTTGGAGCAAATCGTAAAAATATTACAATTTTGAAGTTGTCCACTGATTTTTACCAGGTAAAAGAAGTAACACAAATTGCGCGAAATTTGCTGGGAAAATATCTTTTCACCAATATCAACGGCGAAATCAGCGGTGGTTTTATTGTAGAAACCGAAGCTTATGCAGGTATTATTGATAAAGCTTCCCACGCTTTTGGCAACCGTTTAACCAATCGAACCAAAACCATGTACGAGGCTGGCGGGATTGCTTATGTTTATTTGTGTTATGGCATTCACGAGATGCTAAATGTGGTAACTTCTACTGAAGGCGAACCGCACGCTGTTTTAATCCGCGCCATCCATCCAACTGAAGGCATTGATTTGATGTTGGAAAGGAGGAATATGGCTTCCATCAAAAACAACCTAACTGCCGGCCCGGGTTCTGTTGCCAAAGCTTTAGGAATTTCCCGAAAAATGAATAGTTTAAGTTTTTTGAGCGAGGAAATTTGGATTGAAGATCGCGGTTTAGTGTTCCCCGAAGATGAAATTGCTGCGGTTCCGCGTGTTGGTGTTGCTTATGCCAAAGAAGATGCGCTGTTGCCTTATCGTTTTTATGTGAAGGGAAATCTGTACGTGAGCAAACCAAACCGATAATGCTTAAATCAAAATCGCAGGTTTTGGGTTAAGCTTATATAAATTCAGATATTATGAGCACAGAACCAAAAGCAGATCAAATAAAATTTTTAAAAGATAAGATAGAAGATGTACGGATTGCCATGCTGGTAACCGTAAACCAAAACCACGAAATCCACGCCCGGCCAATGGGAACTGCGAAAGTGGACGATGAAGGCAACATCTGGTTTTTTACCAACGAATATTCTTCCAAAGTAGATGAAGTTTCGCACGAAAACAAAGTAGTGGTAACGTATTCAAACCCAAGCAACAATACTTATTTGAGTATTAAAGGAACAGCTTCTTTAGTGGATGATAAGGAAAAAATGAAAGAGCTTTGGAATCCAATTATCAAAGCGTTTTTTCCAGATGGAATTGATGATCCTAAGTTGACATTGTTAAAAGTTGATACACAAGAAGCGGAATATTGGGACAGCAATTCCAGCAAAATGGTAGTTGGTTTCCAAATGTTAAAAGCTATTGTTACCGGTGGACGTTATGATCAGGGCGATCACGGAAAAATACAATTGTAAGCGCAGTATTATGATTTGTAAAAAGGTGGGCTTTTAGGTTCACCTTTTTTTATGTGGTAAAAGAAGCATTAGGCAAAACCATTAGTCTTCTTCCTGCTCCAATTTGCTATCGCGTTTAAGTTTTAATTTAATAAAAAAGTAAAAGAAACAAGTAGCCAACAAACCCGAAAAGATACTTGGAATGATGCTTTGCTTTAACGTGTAAATTTTAAAGAGAACGTTAAGTATAAACATAGAAAGTGTTACAATTGTAAAATAGATGAAAAGTGCTTTTGGTTTGATTTGTTTCATGAAGTAAAGCTACTACAAAACAAAAATTAACACAACAAGAAGGCGTTTCGATCCTTTGATTTTTATGCTGAAAATCGCTTTCGATCCCATCTACGCACATCCTTTGCCGCCCGGCCATCGTTTCCCAATGTTGAAGTACGAACTGATTCCGGCGCAATTGCTGCATGAAGGCGTAATTTTGGCAGAAAATATCTTTTCCCCAAAACCAATTTCGGAAGATAAAATATTGTGGACGCATGACGAAAATTACTGGCACCAACTACGCGACCTGACTTTGCCCGCCAAAGAACAGCGGCGTATCGGTTTTCCCTTATCGGCACAATTGGTAGAACGCGAAATCCGGATTGCACAGGGGACGATTGATGGCTGCCATTTCGCTTTTCAAAACGGTATTGCTTTTAATGTTGCTGGTGGCACGCACCACGCTGGCAGCAATTGGGGCGAAGGTTTTTGTATGCTGAACGACCAGGCGATTGCCGCAAATTACCTGCTAAAAGAAGCATTGGCCAAATCTGTTTTGATTGTTGATTTGGATGTACACCAGGGAAATGGAACGGCCGAAATATTTGCACATCAACCTAAAGTATTCACGTTTTCGATGCATGGCGCCAACAATTTTCCGTACCGAAAAGAACGCTCTGATTTGGATATCCCGCTGCCCGACGGAATCGAAGACGACGCTTATTTTATGCTGTTAAAAGAAGCATTGCCAAAGTTAATCAAGGAAGTTAAACCTGATTTCATTTTTTACCTCGCCGGCGTGGACGTGTTGGCGACAGATAAATTGGGGAAATTGGCTTTATCCAAAGAAGGCTGCAAAGCGCGCGATGAATTTGTACTGCAATTATGTCAGGCAAATCAAATACCTGTCCAGGTAAGTATGGGCGGCGGTTATTCTACAGATATTAAAGATATTGTTGATGCGCATTGCAACACGTATAAAACTGCAGTTGATTTGTATTTTTGATAAATCATCAACAAATATGTAATTTTAATATCAATTTAATATTAAATAATTAATTGCTTAATAATATTGGCAACCTTTTTGATCGTTCTACGTAAAAGAATAAAACGGCTTACGAAGAGCTGTTATCATTAGATTGAAAGTATTATGCAAAATTTATATATGATGGCCACGTTGATGCGTGAAAATCAAATGAAAAAAATGGTTAAAGAGATTAACGCAGGTTTGGTTTCGATTGAACAGGCGATGGTAAAATACAATGTAGCTACACGGGAAGCCGTTGTAGACCGCGTTGAAAAGTTTAAACAAGAAAAAAGACGTGAGGAAATTAAAAAACGTGCCAAAACATTTTCCTCAACTATTCCTGAACGGATTAAACTGGCTTTTAAATAAGAGCCTGTTTAAATTGCTATCCTAAAAACTTATAGTGCTTCTTTTATGCCTGTAAATTCTGTGTTTTGATATTTTACCGGTACAGAAACCATAAAAAGACAATGATTTTTATACGGTAAAAGAAGCATGAAAATATTTGGATAAAATTTAAACAAGCTATAAATCTTACAGAAACTTTTTAAACAAAGGTTTCTGTATTTTTTGTTTTTTGCAGCACCTTGCTGAAATAATTAAAGCGGAAATAAAGCAGGAGAGAAGAGTAAAGTCCTATGGTTGCTCTTTAATCCAATTAAAAAAGTCTTTCGCAACGCTATTCCACAGTGCTTCAGTAGAAAGTTTTTTGCCGTTTTTATCATAAGTGGTTCTATTAAAATTGTGATCACAATCTAAATAAGGTTTCATAGTGAAATTACTTTTTCCAACTCTAACAAAATCAATTGGAAGCAAATCGCAATAATCTGATGTAATATCTTTTGTTCCATATGCAATAAACAAAGGAACTTTTATGTTTGTAATGTTATTTAATTCTGGCGTAGAAAAACTGATCCATGCTTTATTAGTATCACCTCCGCTACTATGTGTATCATTTGGATTTTTATAGATTGTATTCCATTCCAAATATAATTTGTTGATTTCATCTTGAGCTTTTTCCGACGATTTATTTCCTAACAAGGCATCTCTTCGAAGCTGTCTGATGTTTTGATCAAATCTTCCTATGGGATTACCAGAAAGATAAATTACGTGTGTAACGTTTTTATTAATAGCTCCGACTACTGAAACTACTTTACTGCCTTGAGAGTGCCCGGCGATTATTATTTTTGACCGATCAACCCAACTTTGTTTAACGAGGTAATCAATAACATCGTTTGCTTGTGCCACGTAATAATCAAGATAACTTTTGTCGTAATATTCCTGGGGAATCTTTTTAGCTACAGGGTCAACATAAAAATAGTTTTTATCGGCAGTGTAAGCAAAAACAGGAATAGCCGGTTTTGAAATAATTACAAAATTATAGTCTTCCAGATACTGCTTATACTCAAAAGGAATGAATTGCTGCCATGTATGCGTTGCATCTTCCTTCCAAAACAGTGCTGTTGGATAAGAACCCTGACTAAAAAGGAATATTGGTTTTTTAGTCTTAAAAGTGGTGTCGCTAACAATAAAATGAATGCTGTCTTTGCTTCCTTTAATAGTAAAAACAGTATAACCAAAATCTTTAGGCGAGTTTTTAGATTTTATATTTTGAGCTTTACTTAAAGATAAAAAGCTTGTAAGAAGCAAAAAGTAGAGTAGTGTTTTCTTCATAATCTTTTAATAAAGATATAATTTTGTGGATTCGCACCTGATTATTTAACAATCATTAACAATTGTTTTTTTGCTTATTATACTTCTTATACTTCAGTTTGAACAGCAGTTCTATTAATACTCAGCTTTTTGCTGAAATAATTAAAGCGGAAATAAAGCAGGAGAGAAGCAACCACCAGCCCAAGCGTTAGTCCGTACCAAATGCCTGTAACGCCAAGGTTTAGTTTGATGCCGAGGAAATAACCGACGGGCAAACCGATAACCCAGTAAGCGATAAAGGTGATAAAAGCTGGAATGCTTACATCACCTATTCCTCGCAAAATACCTAAACCAACTACCTGCGTGCCATCAAAAAGCTGGAACAAGGCGGCAATCAAAAGCAGTTGGGCGGCAAAAGCGATTACGTTTTTGTCGGTGGTATAAATCCAGGGAATGAGGTTGTTTGCAAGCGCGAAAATGATTGCGGTACAACTCATAAAAACAATTACGATGTGGTAACTGGAAATGGCCGATAAACGAAGCATAGCGTAGTTTTTAGCGCCAAAGTAATTGCCGGAACGAATGGCTGCAGCGGCGGCAATACCGCTGGCCATCATATACGTGATGGAAGCAAGATTGATGGCAACCTGGTGCGCCGCCAGTTCTACCGCGCCAATCGTACCGATCATAATGGCGGCACCGCTAAACGCGCTAACTTCGCAAGCATATTGGATGGCAACCGGCGCGCCGATGGCCAGTATGCGTTTGAAAATACTTTTGCTGAATTTGAACAATTGAAAGCCGGAAAGGTATTTTTTAAAATGCTTTGACCGAAAAACGTAAAAGCTGATGACGATGGCCATTACGCTTCGGTCTATCACGGTGCTTAAACCTACGCCGCGAATGCCCATCGGTGCCACGCCAAACAAGCCTTTTACAAAAATAATCCCCAAGCAAATGTTCAGGATATTTCCCCAAATGGAAATCATCATAGCTTGTTTGGTAAAGCCCAATCCTTCGGCAAACTGTTTAAACGTGTTAAAAACCATCAGCGGAATGATGGAAAAGCCCATCAGCACTAAAAATGGTTTTGCTTCGCGGATAACGGTCGGCGACTGGTCGAGGTGGTTTAGTGCGAACACAGACCCAAAATATACCGATAAAAACAGTATCGCACCGGAAATAATATTGATGGTTAAACTTCCCGAAAGCAGTTTACCACAGGCCTGATAATTCTCCCGTCCGTTTTCCTGCGCGATCAAAGGCGTTAAACCGTAAGCAATGCCAATCCCGATCACCAAAATCACAATAAAAACACTGTTGACTAAAGAAACGGCGGCCAAAGCGGTTGTCCCGGCAAACTGGCCAACAATAATGCTATCCGAAGTTTGCACCAGCACCTGCCCCAATTGCGAAATCACGACCGGAATGGCCAGCCGTAAATTATCGCGGTAAAAAGGTTGGTAAAGGGCGAAGGGATTTTTCATTGGGTTAGGTGTCAGCTTTAAGCAATCAGTTTTCAGCCGTCAGCGAATGCATATTGGTAAAAAACGTTTACAAAAAAATGGGTGATAAAAGAAGCATTGGGTTGATTTTGTCATTCCGACCCGAAGGGAAGAATTTTCTTTAAAGCGATCAATCTTTTTCGATTTTAGGTTGATAAAAGGAGTATAAGTTGAAAGAGGATTTCTCCCTGTGGTTAAAATGACAAAGCACTCACAACAGGCAACTTACAACCCAAAACTTCTTAGGAAGCTGTATAATATTCCTCTTTTTCGTTGGTATGCACGCGGATTACGCCTGAAAGCACCAAATTTACCAAAATGCGTTGCGCACGCCTCCGGCTTAAATTTAGCATTTCGCAGTATTCTTTTACAGTGATGCGTTCCTGCAAATGCAAATATTCCAGCAGTGCTTTTTCTTTGGAAGAATACTCGATCAGCACACCATCAACATTGTTGGAACGCTTTAAAACTTCCACCACAATTTTGCTGGCCAGCATACTTTTATCTTTAATGCGGATGTAAACCCACCACTTGCCGTCTTCGCCCAAAGCATAATGCGGTTTCGTGTCGCTTGGTGCAACTTCGGCCACCAAAACCAATTTATCATCTACATAAACTTCCTCGAAAGTTGGTTCCAAAACTGGCCGGCAAAAAAAAGTAGCCGCACGGTTGATCATGTATTTTTCTTCGTCTTCCGATTTTACACCTTTTATCGTGCCGTCATCCAAAACACCAATGAGTAAACGTCCGCCTTTGTTATTGGCAAAAGCAACCAACGTTTTAGCAATCTTTTCTGAGCTGGTAATGGTTTTTTTAAAATCCTGCGTAACGCCTTCGCCTTCTATAATCATTCTTTTGATGTTCATGCAAATTCCTCCGGCTTTTGTTGTTGCGGCTGGAAAATTTCCATCCATCGGTCGTGATTCTTCCAAGGACTAAAGCCAAACTGCCCATACA